>JBGPOI010000055.1:0-16556 GCA_041487975.1 Binatia bacterium
AAAAAGAAAGACCTGACCCCCATTTACCCCATGACCCCCATTTACCTCACTCTCGACAGAGCGCCCAGTGGGGTTGCCATTGACGCCGAATGACACAGACAATGGCGCTTCAAGCAGAAGATTCAGGGACTCGGACCCAGACGTCACAAGGCTAACCAGGAACGCCTGAAGCTCGGAGAACGAAAGGTCGCGAGGTTTGCCATCGCCGACAAGCAAGCCGCAGCTCTTGGCGTTTTGGGCGAAGCCGAGGTCGACAAAAACCCACTCGGCGGATGCTCGCGTGGCTTCACGTGTGAGTGCAGCGCGGATCGTTGACATTGGGGGCTACGTTCGAGTTCAGCGGCTGCCGAAGGCAGTCCGACGGAATGAGGAGTTAGCCGTCATTTTTTGGCGACGCGTTTACCAACTTGTTCTTCAATTTGTAGCATTCTCATTACTGGAGACTTAAGGTTTGCTGTGGTTTTCCGAGCGTGATCACGCAGTTGTTTTAATCGGTTCGAGAATTCTTCATTTATTATGAATTGAATGTCCTCGCTGCGATCATTCAGAATATTTTCTTTCACTTGTTGCAGGTGGTTCATCTGATCGTATTCGGAAGTATTCTTCCGTGCTTTTACGATCGGACTCCACAGCATGTACTGCGCTTTGTATTCCTTCAGATACTTCCGTGTGTAATCGATGTCCCTTTTGAATTTTTCGGTAAGCTTCTTTATGTTATTTGGTCGCTTTGCATGTGTATATTGAAGTCCTGTTGTCAGATGAATTGCAACTTCGCATACGTAGACACTACCCGTCTTGAGATTTAGGCCAACTACATCAATCTCACCCTGCGTGTTAATTCAAATGGGTAAACCCCCAGCTTTGCTGGGGGACTCGCAAAGTTTGACAGTTCCGGGAGTCGGAAACAGCCTCCAGACTGTGAGCCGCTGATCGGAACACGGCAAGGAGACTGTTCATGAACGACACCGTGAGCCTAAAACACACGAAGGAGGAATGCAAAGCGTATGAGCTGTGTATGCTGCCCGGTCGGTGCAAACGGTTCGGTCAGTCATAGAGCTGCACCTCAGTGCCACCTTGGGTGGCTCCTAAATTGGCCGCTTTGAGCGGCTCACAAGCTAAAGCCTCCGGCTTTGCCGGAGGATAGTTACTGTATCTAGGTTTTGCTGAATGAAATCGCATTCGAGAATGAACTGCAAGTATGCGGCAACGATTTCTTCACCGATGTTCATAGTGGCGCGTGTAATTTATGACGGCTAACGCTCGCCGTCTCGGGCCGCCGCCCAAACGAGACTTTTCACGTTCATTCCAAACCGCAAACGGGCGGCGGTCACGAGCACGGCTTGGTTAGGCATTGTTGGTCGCACTTCGTTCTTTCCGTTCTCTTTGTTGCACGGTCAGGACCGTACCTCACCCCATCGGGTTCACTCCCGGCAGCCCTAAGAGACCTTGCCCATGCAGTTCATACGTTGAGTCGCTCACCATCAAATGCGCTGCTCCGACCTGGAGGTCGCGCAGACATCGTTGCAAGATATTATGCAAATGGATGGCGGTTCCCCCTCCATAACGAAACGCCTGGGTGGCGACATCGAGAGCCACCTCGGTGGCCAAGGTTGTTGCACTGCGCATTTCGACGTGGAGTTGTGAGTCTGGTTTCCTGTCGGCGCACACGGTCACCCACGCTTTCTCCAAAATTTCGAGGACGAGTCCGCGCGCCGCTCGTAAGCGCAAGTCACTTTCCCCGATGACGCGCTGAAACACCGCCCGTTCGGCTAGTGGTGTTTGCTTTCCGTACCCCCGCTGTTTCGTGCGCGCCAATTCAATCACGGTGTCGAGCGCTCGCCGTCCAACCCCTAACGCGAATCCGGCATGCACGCTTTGGAGGAGACCAGGCAAGCCAATCCGGTACAAGGGGCCGCCACGCTGCGGTTGAAAAGCTTGGAGGTCGAAGGTGAACCCCGCGGGAACAAAACGGTCGGTCACCGAAAAATCGCAACTCCCCGTCCCTTTGAGTCCGGCAACATGCCACATATCGTCGATCTCGACATCGGCGGTTGGCAATAGGGCAATCCGTGATGTTGGAGGACCTCCGCCTTGTTGCTCGACCAACACGTGCGCCCCAACCCATTCAGCGTGACGAATCCCACTGCCCCAAGACCACCGGCCAGTGACGCGATAGCCGCCATCCACAGGAACGGCTCGACCGGGCATGAGCGCGCCGGCAAATATCGGAGTCCGGCCACCAGCAAACATGCGCTCAATCGCGTCGTTTGGAAGGTAAGCGCTGAAGCTCAGAGCACTAGCACCAATCGCGTAGCTCCACCCAGTCGAAGGATCAATGAACGATACCGCTTCGAATACTTCAAGCTGCGTCATCGGGTCGGTCTCTGCGCCGCCCAGCTCTGTCGGCAGCATTAGCGCAAAAAGACCGGACTCACGAAGTGCAGTTACTGAAGCTTGCGGAAGCGTCCGCATTGCCTCAGCTTCGTCCGCGTTCGCGGCCAGAATGTCTCGTATATTGTCGACAGCCGCAAGAAAAACTCGCCGTTGCTCATTACGATCAGTGGGGAATTGCTGTTTCATCTCGATTCCTTTTTCCTCTATCATTGTCTAGATATTGCGTCATATTTTCTGAGCCTCAGATAACAGTTCGGATCGATGCCTAACGTTTCCGCTCAGGGCCACGTCGTTTGAACCACCACCGCTTAACCCAGCACACAGGCTCACTAGCCGAGCCGCTGCTGTCCCCACCTATTCCAGTGCGTGCGCTTCTGGGCGGGCACTCGTTTCGCAGGTTTGAAATCCGCGCCCGTGAAGTACGCGACCGGTAGCAGAGCCGCCTGTGTGACGTCAGCTGGGAGGTCGAGGATCCTCGCCACCTCTCGCTCGAAATGTTCAATATGTAGAGTCGTCATGACGGAGCCGATACCGCGGGCACGCAACGCTAGCATGAGCGACCATGTCGCTGGCATGATCGAGCCGTACAGCGACGCCTGTGCCCCTGGACCAGCGCTCTCCACCCGCCCTTCGATACACGCAAGCACCAGCACCGGCACCTCATGCAGGTGATTGAACAGGTACTCCCCGGCAGCGTACATCCGCTGCTGCGGTGCGAAGCGCGGATCATCAACGCTGACCGCGTGCAGTCTGGCCAGATACGGATTAAGAGGCAATGTTCCGCTGCGAATGCCATCCGCGGCCTTTTGGTAAATCGCCGCGATCGCCGCCCGCTGTTCTGGCTCTGTCACGACGACGAAATGCCAGGTCTCGCCATACAGGCCGGTAGGCGCTTGCATGGCGATCTCGATACAGCGCTCAAGGATCTCGGGCTCAACGGGCCGCCGCAGATCGAGTCGCTTCCGAACGGCCCGTGTGGTGCTCAACACATGGTCTACGCTGGCAAGGTCTATACTGGCAACATCCATTTGTTGTACCTCCCGCAATCATTCTACGAGGATCGCTGCGCGCACCTAACGCTTGCCGTCTCGGGCCGCCGCCCGAACGTATCCCTTCACGTTCATTCCAATCCGCAAGCGGGCGGCGGTCCCGCGCACGGCCTGGTTAGGACTTTTTGATTTTCCACTACACGCAGGATCTCATTTCGCCCTGACCGGTTCGGGCAGCGCTGAAGAATGGTGATGCTCGATCAGCCACTGACCGTTCAGGTATTCGTACACGTAAGAATATCGGGCGGCCACTTTTTGGGTCTTGCCTTTTGTGTCGTGCAGCGTGAAGGTATACAGACCAGTATCAGAAGCGCTATTGCAACCGATCTTGATGATGCGGAAGTCAATGTTGCCCTGCGGTTTCTTTTCGAGAAAATGTACGAAGTAATCGCGGATTTCCTCATGGTTGGTCCGCGGTTTGTTCGATACCGTCGGCAACAGCACTGCGTCCGGCGCGTAGAGCGCCACCACTTTATCCGGGTCCAAGGTTGCCAGCGCAGCGTTCCAACGGTCAAATAGGGCAGCAATTTCCTGTGCACTCGTCTTCGTACAGGTCATGGTGTCCTCCGCTTGAACTAGTAACGTAGTCGCTGCGGTAATGACGATAATGAAGAGAATAGAGCAAAGCTGCTTCATGTGCGCTCCTGAGTGACTAAGAACATGTGAATGATATCTCGGTGATGCAAAGTCCTAACATGAATTAGACGACTCGGTCGGTTTCTATTAGTAGATGCATGTTTCTATTCGTAGAGACCGGCATCTATTTGTAGATGCTTCCAGCATTTCTATATGTAGATGCATTGTTCGCTCTCGCTGTATCTACATCTCTATGCTTATCTGGTTTGCCACGATGCGGTCGGCCAGCCCCAACGCCATGACTTGGTCATATCGCACCTCCCACACTCCCCGCTGCGGGTTCCATTTGCCGCCCACCCGTTTGACCTGTTGCCGCAGAGCGACTTCACTCGCCGTCACCCGCACGGGCACGAGGCGGTCTGCTGGCCACTGCCCGGCAGCAGGGTCCCATCCGCACTCTTCTACAATCAGTTCTACGGTCTTGAACCGTTTTTTGTGTTGTTCGTCGTACCGGTAGCGCACCCATACCAGACGATCCCCATACTGGGCAAGCAGTTGTTTGGCGCCACGTTGATGGGGATGCAGGGTCAAACGAATACGCATAGCCAGACTCCTCATGTTCAGGCCCCACGTCACAACCGATCCGAGGGGCTGGTCACGCCCTTGCCCCCCCGATTCAGCACATGGGTATAGATCATGGTCGTGCTTACGTCTTTGTGTCCTAACAATTCCTGAATGGTACGGATGTCGTAGCCGTCTTCGAGCAGATGGGTCGCAAAGGAATGGCGCAGTGTGTGGCAGCCCACGGGTTTGATAATGCCAGCTTGCCGCGCAGCGGCGCGGACTGCTCGTTGCAACACGACCTCGTGCAGGTGATGGCGCCGGTGTTCCCCGGAGCGCGGATCGACGGAAATCTGGGTCGCGGGAAACACCCATTGCCATCCCCATGCTCTGGGTGCATGGGGATATTTCCGGTGCAAAGCGTCTGGCAAATACACGCTGCCGAAGCCTTGGGCGAGGTCGTGTTGATGCAGTGCCCGGACTCGTGCGAGATGGGCGACCAGCGGCGCTTTCACGGCGAGAGGCAACATGGTGATGCGATCTTTGTTTCCCTTTCCTTCCCGCATGACGATGTGGTTGGCGCTGAAATCAATATCTTTCACCCGCAGACGGAGACACTCCAACAGCCGCAGACCGGCCCCGTACAAAAGATGTCCCATGAGCCAGTGCACTCCCTCCAGCGCGTCCAGCAACGCTTTCACCTCGTGTTTCCGCAACACTACTGGGAGGCGGTGTGGCTGTTTGGCGCGGACGACATCGTCGAGCCACCCGACGTCCCGTTCAAGGACGTGACGGTAGGGAAAGAGCAGGGCATTCAGGGCCTGATTCTGGGTCGAGGCGCTGACATGTCCGTCAACGGCCAACGCCGAGAGAAACTGCGACACCTCCTCTTTGCCCATGTCTCGCGGGTGGCGCTCTCCATGGAAGAGGGTAAAGCGCTTGATCCAGTGCACATAGGTCTCTTCGGTCCGTAGGCTGTAATGCCGCAGGCGGATCGCCGTACGAACTTGATCGAGCAGCTTGGGCTTGTTGCTTACAGGAGCGTGCCCCTCTGTACTGCTCCTCTGTAGCGGCGCCCGCAAAGGAGCAACGCTCCCACTACCGCCACCTGCGCGCAGAGGAACAAGGCGGAGATGGGCTCGGCGCTCTTCTTGCCCACCAACAATAGTTTCCTGGACCATAGTATTTCCCCTCCTCTCGAAAGGCGAAAATATAGCGAAAGCCAATATCGGTCAAGTAGCCTTTGCGTACGACCATGATCTCTTCCCCTTTTCAGCTTTACTTGCTCAGGCACCGCTGCTATAACCGGCCAGCAATTCCACGAACAATTATCCAGCAAATGCGAGTGAAACGTGTGGTTTGCCTTCAAATGCCTTTTCTTCGGCCTTGCCCTGATTGCACTCACGTCTAGTGTGCTGCTCGTCTCCGATTGGCATCGGCGGCAGGCCGGTACCAGGCGCATTCCGCATATCGCCATTCTGCAACAGGCCTCTCAGCCGATCGTTGACGAAGGCGTCCAGGGCATGCTGGATGGCCTGGCAGAAAGCGGCTTCACCGATGGGCAGAGCATCACAATCAGGCGCTATAACGCCGAGGGCGATATCGCGACCGCCAATGCCATTGCCAAAGAGATTACCTCCGGCCAGTTCGACTTGGTGTTGACCGCCACCACGCTGAGCCTGCAAGCCGTCGCCAACGCCAATAGGGCCGGCAAAACCCTCCACGTTTTTGGCCTTGTTTCTGATCCGTTTGGCGCCGGGGTAGGTATTCGCCGGGGTAATCCGCTGGACCACCCTCGTCATTTGGTGGGGATCGGTACCATGCAGCCCGTCGCCGAGGCTTTCCGTCTGGCGAAAAAGCTCTTCCCGAATCTCCAGACCGTTGGCGAGGCGTGGAATCCGGCGGAAGCCAATTCTGAAGCTCAAACGCGTATAGCCCGAGAGATCGCTCCACAGCTAGGAATCAAACTGTTAGAGGCTAACGTTGACAACTCCGCTGGCGTCTTTGAAGCCGTTAGCTCTTTGGTCTCACGCGGTGCTCAGGCTCTGTGGGTGGGAGGTGACGTCGCGGTCAGTACTGCCTTGGAGTCGGTCCTGACAGCGGCGCGCAAAGGTGGCATCCCGGTCTTCACCAGCCTACCGGGGAATGCCCAACGTGGGGCGCTTTTCGATCTCGGCGCCAACTACCACGAAGTGGGCAGGGCGACCGGGACACTGGCCGGCAAAATTCTGCACGGCACTGACCCCGCCACCCTCCCGGTCGAAGAGACCGTCCCTCACAGGTTGCTCGTCAATACGCAGGCTCTCAAAGGGCTGCGCGACCCTTGGCGTCTGCCTGACGACGTGCTGCGTGAAGCAACTGCGGTCATCGATGAGACAGGCATCCATGAGAAGGCAGTCGCAGCAGCACCGCAGCCGTCGGGCGGTCGTGTTTTCAAAATTGGCATCGCCTATTTCGCGCCTGAGCCGGGAGCAGAGTCCTGTATGCACGGCTTACTCGATGGGTTGCAAGATCAGGGATTCGTGGAGGGCAAGAACCTTGAAATCCACAAAGCCCATGCCCAAGGAGAAATCGCCAATATCCCCACCATTCTGCAAAATTTCGATAGTCTGGGTCTCGACCTCATCGTTCCCATGACTACCCCATGCCTCACCGGCGCGTGCAGCGTGGTCAGGAAAACGCCAGTGGTCTTCACCTACGTGTACGACCCGATCGCTGCCGGCGCGGGGAAAACTCCCACCGACCATCTGCCCAACATCACCGGCGTCGGCTCGTTTCCTCCGGTGGCGGAGACGATTGACGTGATTCAACAGCTCGTCCCCGGCGTGCGCTCGGTTGGCACGCTGTACAACAGTTCAGAAGCGAACTCGCGGAAAGTGGTCGGCGTGGCGCGCGAGCTGTTTCGTCAGCGCGGCATCACACTGGAAGAAGTAGCAATCACCTCTACCAGTGAAGTCTTCCAGGCCGCCCAGGTGCTGGCGCAGAGAAATGTCCAGGCGTTGTGGATTACCGGCGACAATACCGCGCTCCAGGCCTTTGCCGGTATTGCGAAGGCAGCCGCTGATGCCCGTCTGCCTTTGGTCAACAACGATCCCGAGTTCGTTCAGCAAGGGGCTCTGGTCAGCGTCGGCATTGGCTGGTACCAAACCGGCTATGCCGCGGCAAAGGTGGTGGCGCGGGTGCTACGTGGGGAAAGCCCTCAAGGAATCCCCTTCGAAAATATCACCGTCAAGCAAGTGGAGCTGAATCATGAGGTGGCTCGGACACTAGGGATTACCTTTCCACTGGCATTACGCAAAGAAGCCCAAGCACCCGCCAAGCCGTCAGCAAAGTCATCCGCGCAATCATCCTGAGGTTCATACCGACCATGTGGCTTGCTCTTAAGCGTCTGTTCCTCGGATTTTTCCTGATTGCGCTCACTTCCAGTGTCTTGCTGGTGACCGACTGGAACCGGCGTAAGCCCACGGATAGTCCGGCAGGGAATAGGCCAGCGGCTACCCCAGGGGGGGTGACGAAGAAATGGCTCATCAATCTGGTCGAATTTAACAACGTGTCAGACGTGGAAGAGGCGGAACACGGCGTCCTGGTCGGACTGCGCGAGGCAGGACTGGTCGAGGGGCGTGACTACGCCGTTGTGATCCGTAACGCGCAAGGCGATATGGGCACGGTCAACAGCCTGATCGATGCCGCCATCACCGAAGGGGCGGATCTGTTGATTACCCTGTCCACCCCAACTCTCCAGGCAGCGTTGCAGCGGGCGCGTAATCTGCCTATTGTCTTTACCTACGCTTCGTTTCCCAGCATCGCCCAAGCCGCCCGGAGAACCAAACTGCCGATCTTTGCCTTTCAAAGTTCTCAGGCGCACGCCGGCGCTATTGTGGTATTGGCCCGCGACTACGCCGACGGCGGGCGAGAGGCGGGATTGCTTGCGGCGCGAATCATGCGTGGAGAAAATCCCGCGACCATCCCCTTTCAGGGAGTCAAGAAAACTAGACTAATTGTGAATCTGGAGGCCGCGCGTAGTCTCGGCCTTGCACTGCCGCCCGCGCTCATCAAACAAGCCGAGGAGGTCATAGGTCAATAGTATGGAAATCACGGAGCATCGCACCGGGGAAACGCTGGAGTTGCAGATCACAGGCCGCCTGGACTCGTACTGGGCTGATCCCTTAGCCCGCCGGCTGGAGGAGGTGATTCGCGAAGGCGCGCACCACCTCAGGCTCGATCTGGCGGAAGTTGCCTATATGAGTTCAGCCGGCATCCGCGTGTTGGTAAAGTATTATCGACAACTGCAAGGGATCCAAGGCTCATTTGCGGTTACCAATCCCTCAGCACCGGTCAAAACGGTCCTGGAGCTTGCCGGGCTGGCCGCACTTCTGATTAGTGGCGTCACGCCATCCGCGCCAACCGCGACCTCGCCGGAAGGGACCAGACGGATTGAACAGGAAAATGCCACGTTCGAGATCTTCGCGCACGCGCCAGGCGCCTCGCTCACCTGCCAGACGATCGGCGACCCCGACCTCTTGCGAGGCTGTCGTTTCAGTGAAGACCATTGTCACAACGTGTTATTTCCTGACACAACCTTCGCGGTGGGTCTGGGCGCGTTTGGTAACAGTTTTGCCGACTGTCGCAGTCGCTTTGGGGAATTCCTGGCGGTCGCTGGCGCGGCGGCCTATTTGCCAACCGATGGCACAAACACGCCGGATTATCTGATCGCCACCGGCACTTTCGTTCCAGCCGTGGAGGTCCTCTACTGCCTGGCCTGCGATGGACACTTCGCCCAACTGGTTCGCTTTGAAGCGAAAAAAGAGGCTCCCGCGGTAAACTTGGCCAAACTGGTAGAGACTTGCCTGGAGATCGCCAACACCGACGTGGCGGGCATTGTGATCGCCGCGGAATCAGTCGGATTGATGGGAGCGGCACTGCGCCGCTCGCCCGCGCTTCAAGCCTCTGAAGCCGCACCCTTCGCTCACCCGCAGATTCGTGAGTGGCTGTCGTTCACGGCAGAGCGCGCGTACTCGCGCTGTCTGACCTTGGTCGCCGGCGTGGCCACCCGAGCTAACTATCAAGCTCTTGCTCCACTCGTCCGCCCGTTAGGCAAGGGACCGTGGCCAGCCGGCCATTTTCACGCCGCGGCGTTTTCCTATCGTCCCCTGCAAAAGGGCGCACTCGATGTGAAAACGACGGTCTCCACCTTATTCGAGGCCGAGACCCTGCAAGGCGTGTTGCACCTGCTCAACGACGACCGCGAGATCGCCGGAGCGGGACAAAGCGAGTTTGTCCGCGGCGCGTGCTGGATTGGACCAATCACCGAGATCGCGGCAGAAAGGGGGGTAGCGTGACCCTCCTCGTCGGCGCCTGGACAATCGGGTTGATTCTGTCGTTGCTCGCCCTGGGGGTCTTCATCAGTTTCCGTATTTTTGACTTCCCGGACATCACCACTGAAGGGTCGATCACCACGGGAGCGGCGCTGACCGCTACGTTGCTCGCCCGAGGCGTGAATCCGGTCCTGGCCACCGCCACCGGCTTCTGTGGCGGCGCACTGGCAGGCATGGCCACAGGCGTGCTCCACACCAAGTTTCATATTAACAGCCTACTGGCTGGGATCCTGGTGATGACAGCCCTCTACTCCGTGAACCTGCACATCATGGGCAAAAGCAACGTGCCGCTGTTGTCCGAGACCACTCTTGCCACCTACGCTGAGCACCTCGGCACGGGGGTCACGGGAGGCGCAACGAGCCTCAATGTCTTTGGCTGGGAAGTAGGCACGCGCGACGCGGCCGTGCTCATCCTGATCTTCCTGGTGATTGCTTTGGTGGGAGGAGCATTATACGTGTTTTTCCGTACCAACCTCGGGACGGCGATGCGCGCCACCGGCGACAATGCGCAGATGATCCGGGCATTAGGCGTCAATGTCAGCAATATGACTATCATCGGTTTGGCGCTCGCCAATGGATTGGTCGCGCTGTCAGGCGCGTTGTTGGCGCAATACCAAGGCTTTGCCGACGTGCAGATGGGCATCGGTATGGTAGTGTGGGGCCTGGCGAGCGTCATCATTGGCGAGGCACTTATCGGCACCCAGGCCTTAGGGCTCACCATCATTGGCGCAGTGATGGGATCAGTGCTGTTCCGTTTGCTGGTGGCGATTGCTCTGCGAGCGGGGCTAGACCCGAACGACTTGAAGCTGATCACCGCGATTTTCGTGTTCGTGGCACTGATCCTTCCCAACCTCTTAGGCAGTCTGAAAAAAAGCACGGGGTCAGTAGGCCATGCTTGAGATCAAGAGCATCACGAAAACGTTTAACCCCGGTACGCCAAACGAGGTCCGTGCTTTGCAGGGTGTTGATCTGACAATAGACGAAGGGTCCTTCGTCATCGTCATCGGCACCAACGGCTCGGGCAAGTCCACTCTGCTCAACGCCGTGGCTGGGACGTTCCTGGTGGATACCGGTACGATTCGTTTGGCGGGTAATGAAGTGACCCGCTGGCCTGAACATCGCCGCGCCACGCTCATCGGCCGGGTCTTCCAGAATCCCTTCAGCGGTACTGCGCCGCACATGTCGATCGCCGAGAACCTGGCGCTCGCAGCTCGGCGCGGGCACCGCCGCGGACTGGGATGGGCGCTGAGGACCGACGTCACCAGCGATATGCAAGAGCGCGTACGCCGCCTGGGCATGAGCCTGGAGTCTAGGCTAGATAACGCCATTGGCAGCCTGTCGGGCGGGCAGCGGCAAGCGCTGACGTTGTTGATGGCGACCTGGCTCAAGCCGCAACTGCTGCTCCTCGACGAACACACGGCGGCCCTGGACCCCAAGAGCGCCGATCAGGTGATCCGCATCAGTGAGGAAATCATCGCGCGCGACCAGTTGACCACTTTGCTGGTCACCCACTCGATGCAGCAAGCCGTCAATCTGGGCGATCGGCTCATCATGATGCATCGCGGCCGTATCCTGCACGATTTGCACGGCGCCGAAAAGCGCCGCCTGCGCGTGGATGATCTCCTGGCCCGCTTCGAGGAGGTCCGGCGCGGCGAATTGCTCGATGAAACCGCCGCGCAAATGCTCCAGCGCATGTACGTGTAAAAGAGAGGTGCTCTATTGGGCAGACGTTCCACAGGACAAGCGGGTTGTCCTCGGTTTGATCTCAACCAAGAAGAATGCGCTCGAACCGGCCGAAGGCCTCATTGCCCGTATTGCCGAGGCAAGCCGCTACTTTCCGCGCGAGCAATTGGCGCTGTCCACCCAGTGCGGGTTCGCGTCGGTGATGCAGGGCAACCCTATCGACGAAGCGGCACAGGAAGCGAAACTACGACTTGTAGCGGAGGTCGCCCATCGCGTGTGGTAGTTATGCCACGGCCCGTGATTCGGCAATCTCTTCCAGTGATCGCTGCCGCGTCTCGATGCCGAGCAGGGCGATTGCCACGGCCTGGAGTAACAGGAAACCGCAGATCGCCAGAAACACCGCTCCCTCACCGAAACTGATGAAGAGGAACCCGATCAGGTAGGGCGACAGAATCGTCGCGACGCGCCCGGTGGCATGGGCGATCCCTACTCCTGAGGTCCGTAGGCGCGTGGGGAACAGTTCAGGCGTATACACGCCGGCTTTCAGGGTAATGGCCACGTTCATGGCCACGACAAAGCAGAAGCCCAGGACCAATACCGCCGGCGCGGCGCGCGCCTGGCCGTACACCACGATCAGTGCCGCCTGGAGGAGCGACAATGCCACCAGCGTCCACTTCCGTCCCCAGCGGTCGGCAATCAACACGCCGAGAAAGTTGCCGGGAATAGCGCCAAACGCGAGCACGGTGGTAAAGGCAAACGACTTGACCACCGAGAGTCCACGCTGGATAAAGATGGTGGGCATCCAGATGGTGAAGGCAAAGGTCACGGAATTGCCGATCACCCACATGACGGCCCCTAACAGCGTGCGACGACGCAGTTCGCCTTGAAACAAAGAACGTAGGGACGCGTCAGTCCTGGTCTCCTTCATCTGCACGCCCACGAACGGGAGGAGCGGCGCTCCTGTGTCCCTCTCCACCTCCGCCTCAATGGCCCGCATCACCGCCTCGGCCTCCACGTATCTCCCCTGCTGCTCGTACCAACGCGGAGACTCGGGCAAGGAACGGCGATACCACCAGATGAAAAGCGCCGGGATGCCAGCCACCACAAACATCCAGCGCCAACCCAGAGTGGGAATAATGAGCAACCCGGCCAGGGCTGAGGCTGGCTGCGCGGAGTTGGTGATGACGGCGAGCAAACCGGCCCACCAGCCGCGCGAGCGGGCAGGGATAAACTCGGCGAACATGCTGTAGCCGATGACGATCTCCGCCCCCAGACCAAAACCGGTGAGTACGCGTAAGGCAAGCAACATAGTAAGGTTTGGCGCGCACGCGCACAGCAGCGCGCCAAGCGAATAGATCAGCAGGTTCACCTGATACATGGTCTTACGACCGTACAGATCACCAAGCCGTCCAGCCACCAAAGCACCCAGCGCCAGACCGAAAAACATCGCCGAAGCGAAGCGAGCGATCTCTCCGACCGTGAACCAGCCGGCCTGCACTAACGGCACCGCCACAACCGAGGTCATGTAGATCTCGAAGCCGTCGAAGAACATACCGAAGCCAATGAGCCTCAGCAACCGGTAATGAAACCGGCTGCTGGGCAGGCGGTCAAGGCGGGGGCCGATGTTGGTCATAGAAAAAAGCTCTCAGCAAAAAGTGCTGAGGTATGCGTTCTGAGGACTGGCTTGCGACTTCCTTCGCTATGCGTTTTTTCTTACTCAGTCCTCAGTCCTCGTTGCTCAGTCCTTGTTTGGCTGACTGCTGACCACTGACGGCTGACTGCTCCTTTCTTGACATCATCTGCCCGCTCTTGCAAGGTGTGACGGCACGAGGAGGTACAATCATGTCAGAAGCAACTGCCACGATCGTGGAACGCATCGACTGGAAAGAGGTGAGTGACAAACTGCAAAACTTGCTACGGCTGCGCACGCTGCCGGTAGGAATGAAGCTGTTCGAAACCGTCGCAGAGATGGACGCGATCCCCAAGATCCGCCGTCCCAAGAAACACCACACTACTTGTCAGATCGTCACTCAGGCTCGCCAAGTCGGCTGGACGGTCGGCGTGACCATCGACAATCTGATGCCTGGCAATTGCGGCGCGGTCATCGGTCTGATTCCCGTGCCGCCGGACACGCACGACGGCACGCGCATGGCTGGGGTGTGGTTCAAAGACAAAGAGAACGCGGCGGCGCATCAGGCAGCGATGTTTCGCGTACCGTCAGGGAAGTACCACGCCATGGCTGTCTCGCCGTTGGCTTCCGGCCGTCTCGATCCGCCGGACATCGCTCTGATTTACGGCACGCCTGGACAAATGATCCTGTTCATCAACGGCTTGCAATGGAAGGGTTACAAACGCTACCAGTTCGGTGTAGTCGGCGAGAGCGCCTGCTCGGACTCGTGGGGTCAGGCGCTGGCGACCGGCGAGCCATCTTTGTCGATCCCTTGTTTCGCCGAGCGGCGTTATGGTGGAGTAGCGGATGACGAGATGCTAATGGCGCTACGGCCGCAGCTTCTACCCAAAGTGATCGAAGGGTTGGAAATGCTGTCCAAGGCCGGCCTGCGCTACCCGATCCCCAACTACGGTATTCAAATGGACCCCAGCGAAGGGTTGTCGTACAGCTATGCGGAGGGGGGGAAGAAGTAGGGATGTAGTAGGCTCACTTCGCGGAAGGGCAAGCCTTGTACTCACGAAGAAGAAGAGAGCCTGCCGGGCTCTTCACGTACCTATCCGTGTTATGGGTTGGCATGTTCGCCATCGCGAAGTGGGGGCCTCTCGGACTTTTGGCTACTATTCTTTCTGCTTTTGCCTTATTTGTGTGGCATGCACGGAAGTGGGAAAAAGAACGACTCCAGGAACAGGACGAGTGGAAGATGAGATACTGGGAAAACCAGCAAGTCAGAGCAGCAGAAGCAGGACACGTATCGGCCGAGAGCGCATACGAAAGGAATCTGAGCCGGAAAGAACGGTGGGAGAAAGAGAAAGAGACGGAAGCGAAACGTGTCCGCGCCCTACAGATATCGGAAATAGATAAGATGAGCGGGGCAGAATTCGAGAAATACCTCGTAAAACTCTTAGAGCACAAAGGGTATCAGGTTGAACATGTCGGTAGGTCTGGCGATGGTGGCGTTGATCTTGCCGCTGAGAAAGAGGGGCAGAAGCATTCGGTTCAGGCGAAACGCCAGAAGAAATCCGTCTCCCGGCGTGCAGTCAGCGATGCGGTTGCTGGCAAGGCTCTTCACAACTGCGTGGGAGCAATGGTGATTACCAATAACACCTTTACCCCTGGGGCGCAGGAACTCGCCAGAGTGAACGGCTGCATCCTAATCGATCGAAAGATCCTCGCTGAATGGATTTTCGATTTTTAGCAGGGACCCCAGTAGCCGCGACAATCTACATCGGATGTGACTGGCGTGACGCTTTATGTCTGTACAGGCAGCATAGCGGAGACAGATAGAAGTCTGCGGTGATAACCGTGCGGATTGAATCACAGATAAAGCCAATTGTGCTACTTGGGGCCGGCGCATCAGTAGACGCGGGAATTCCCACGGCCGTTAACATGACTCAAAAGATGATCGAGCGATTCCAGTCGTATGACGGACCTGAGGCAACGAAAACAGTAAAGATACTCAAATTCGTAGCAAAGCGTCTCCGGGGAAGGCGTAAAATCAAGAAAGGAGCGTCATCTCAGCCAGTTCAAGGAGTCGATATCGAAAAGCTTTTTGCTACTGTGAAGATGCTTGCTGAGCGGCAAACACTAGAGATTGCACCATTTGTTGCTTGCTGGAGTCCCAGAATACTGCTTATAAAGCAGTTCGGAAATTCCAGGAACATCTTCATGGAGACGAATGACAACATGCTTCGAATATTAGTGAAGATGGTTTGGCCCAAAGACCAACCGAAGGTTGACTACCTGGAACCACTTGTTCGACAGGGCGAAAAAGAGGTCTTCACTATTGCAACGTTAAACTATGACAATAGCATTGATCTTGCAGGTAAGACCGCGAAGGTCCTTGTAACCGACGGATTAGAGGATTGGTCTAAATACGGTGAGTTTCGAAAACCCAAGGAAGGGATTGAACTTCTCAAGCTCCACGGTTCCATAGACTGGAGTATAACCGACTCATCAATATGGAAACGAAACACGATGCCACACAAAACTATTAACCGTGTGCCAATAAAAAAATACAATTCCCAGAGTATAGGCCAGCTCTCGTCTTTGGCGCTGGGAATAAGCTCTCTGCTCAAGGCCCGTTCTTGGATCTCCTTCATGCCTTTAAGCAACGCCTAGAGGAACACAATAAACTCCTCGTAGTTGGCTACTCTTTCCGTGACGAGCACATCAACGAGGTGATCAGTCAATGGCTCAACAGACTGAAGGAGCGAAGGATCACCGTGATCGACCGGAAAGGGGCGACAGAAAATGACTTCTGTCGTACACAGAAGCTCCGCTTGCGCGACCGGTTCACGGTACGATATGTGGGCGCTAGAAGTGGACTCGCCGATTTCTTTCAAGCCGACGGTTGTTAAGGGTTAAGCACCTCTACAATCTTGACTGAATGGAGCGTCCCTGGCTCAGCCACCAAGGGGGTGTTGTCCTCTTCCAAGTCCAGTTCAGTGACGCTGTGCGTTGACCAGAACTCATCTTCTTCCTCCCAGGAAGAGAAATTAGGAACGGCCTTTAATTTTTTCTCCATGCTTTTCCCAGATCTTTTCCTCAATGAAGTCTGCAACAATGAGCTTCTTGAGCCACATCAAGCATTGTCCCGAGAGGCGCGGGCCTTTTCAACTCACACCGAGGCTCAGCCCTCAAATGCCCGGTCGATACGCTCGAAGCGGCGGCGGATGAAGGCGCGGGCTTCTGCGTGGGTGTGGATGTAGAGTTCGCCCTTCTTCACGGCGTTGACAACTTTCTCCGCTG
>JBGPOI010000056.1:0-16435 GCA_041487975.1 Binatia bacterium
CAAGAAATTTTTGGAACAATATCAGGATTCTCCTCTGGCCGAAATGGTACGACAGAAAGTAGGCGATAAGTGAGAGAAGAGAAAGATAAACGTACATTTTATGTCTGATAAGATATATTATGTAAAACTAGCCCATCTCTAAAAGATTTCCCCTCTTGAAGTTATCGGCCCACTCGTACACTGCTACATGATTCTGTGTTCAGTGTTGACCGTACAGCGCAACCGTTCCTTAAAGCTGGCCTCGCATTTGCGACAGCAATAGTCCGCCAGGGGGTCCCGACGGTCTGGGACAGTGCAGCCCTTGTTGTAGAGAAAATAAGTAGACTATAGTCAAAAAATTTGGTTCCTAGAAATAATCTAGTGAGTCATTTCTATTTTTGGGAGAATAGAAAAAGTGTTGAGGGTAAGAATTTTGGGGAAATAACAAATTTGACTATACTCAATATAGAATTATTTCGAACGAAAATAGACTTCACACAAAAAAGGAGGTTCTAGTTTCACTCTAGAACCTCCTTCCTCTTCTCCCATTCTCAATAAGAACGGGAATAAATCGGTGAGGATTTTTACTTCTTGGTCATTTCTACGGAAACCTTAGCCTCTTCCTTCGCTTTGACAGACACTTTCTGAGTAGTCTCTCCTAAGGTCTCATGCCAAAGCTTCAGCTCGTAGTCACCAGGCGGCACATCGATGATTTTGAAGACTCCCTTCGCATCCGTGAGCACAAAGTAAGGATTATCCTGCACGATGAGCCACCCGGCCATCCAGCCGTGCGCATCACAGGTTAGTTTCACCGTTTCTGGCTGCGCGAAACTCTCCTTCATTTCCTTCTTGAATTTCGGCTGCGCTTTATTAAATGCAGGATTCTTCGTGCTATAAGTGTGGATGTTGTGAAGGATACCATCACTATTCACAATCGTCAGATCCGCTCCCGCGGGAGACAACACGATGTGAGGATCGTACCGACAGTCTTTCTGGTCCAGGGTTGCTCCCGTCTCAGGCATCTTCTTGCCTTTCTGAATATTACTAATCGAGACGACGACGTTCTGGATCCCTTTGTTCGCTCCGACCAAAAGGGACTCATTGACCTTCTCGGTCTTGCCGCAGACCTCTTGATCTTTGGTCGTAGCAATCTTCTCGGGTGTCGGTGGGTTCCCGGAAAACTTCACCTCTCCGGAGATCGTCCCGCCATCTTTGACGTCGATCGCTTCGTATGCCCACGCGCCAGATAGGAAAGCCACCTGCAAACCGACTCCAATGGCTGCGCGAGTGAGTTGATGCCACATCCGATTGTTCATGTTCATTTTTCTCCTCTCTTTCTCTCCAAAGCAGTGTACGAATAGAAAAACACCTTGCACTTCAGTTCGTTGTGGTGCTAGGAGTCTCGTGAGCAGTGGCCTGAACTGTCGCAAGGTGTTCTTCAGGCTCCCCCAGCACCATAAGGTAATCACGAATCGCCTCAATCTGACGGTCCTCGTTCCCCTCCAATACGTCATCAGGGCCACCAGGGTAGAAGCTGGGCATCTTCGTCCCTGGCATCAGTTTCTGTGGATCGTGAATCCAGCGGATGATCCATTCAGGATTCAGCCGATGCTTTGCCATAGTCAGATCAGGCGCCCATCCTGCGGGAGGCCCTTCTGGCTTCGTGTCTCCCTGCTGATGACACGAAAAACAGGCGAAGTAATCCCCTGACATGAGTTTCTTGCCAGAGGCGATATGCTCAGGCGGAATTCGGCTGCGGTCCACATACACATAAGGTACTGCTAACTTCGCCAACGCCGTGAAGTAATCAACCGCGGTACGCGCTTCTTCATCGGAGAAACCGAAGGTTGGCATGCGCAGTTGCAGCCACGGGCGTAGCGGACCCGGCTTCTTCAGGAAGCCGTAGAACCAATCCGGTTGCACCTTTGCTCCCTCTCCAGTCAGGATGGGCGGCGCAAAGGTCGGATTGTCCGTGTACAAGGCGCGGATGTATCCCCCCTTCCCTTCGACGATATGGCACCCAACACAGTTGTAGTACTGCACCAACCGTTGTCCATTCACAATATTCTGGGTCCGCGTTCCCGGAGCAGCCAAGTATTTATTCGGGATACGCTGCTCCGTACGACTGGTCAGAAACACACGCACAGCTTTAATATCCTCATCCGCGAAATCGAACTTCGGCATGAGTTGTTCGATGCGCTCCGTCGCATACGTGCGAGGCTCTTTGAGTTTATTATAGGTCCAATCATCCCAAGTGAAGGGAATATCAGTGTGATTCCCGAAAAATAGCTCCTCTAAGGTCTTCGAGCCGAAGGCGGTCAACTCCACTCCAATCCGGGCTTCATTCTCCATCCCCGGGATATTGTGGCAGCCGTAGCACCCATATTTGCGCACCAGGCCTTTGCCACGCGCAATCACTTCAGGATCACTGAGGCGGGCCACAACCTCCGGCTTCTCTGCTTTCTCCCCCAACGTCATGAGGTACGAGGTGATTGCCCTCGCCTCCTCATCAGATAACCGCAAGCTCGGCATGGCCGTTGTGGGAGAAAAATCGCGTGGGTTCTTAATCCAGTAATAGACCCAGCGCGCACTCGTCTTTTCTGCAATCTGGGCCAGATTGGGGGCAAAATCCTTCTGGCTCTGGCCGATCACTGTGGCTTTTTGCTCGGGGCTAAAACCATGACAGCCTCGGCAGCCCAAAGAATTGACCAGGGTTTTGCCGCGCTCGACCAAGGCGGTGTCCCCGGGATCAATGCCTTCGGGTTCGGGATGCGCCTGCAACCATGCTTCTCCCGCCTGTTTACTGGCGTCAAGCAAATAGGCGGTAATGGCAGTTCCCTCTGCTTCTTTGAAGAGAAAATTGGGCATGCGGGTGTTCGGACGGAATTCGTGGGGATTCGTCACCCACCGCACCATCCACGACGGATCGTCTTTTGCCGCCACACGCCTGAGATACGGACCAATCTTTGGCAGTTCACCATATCCCTCCACGACGTGACAGCCATGACAACCCAGTTGCACGAAAAGCCCTTCGCCTTGAGCAATCTGTTGCGTGAGCGGAAGATCTTGAACGTCAGCGTGACATTTGATGCAGTTGGCTTCGACCTTAGCGCCGCGACGTAAGGGATGCTCCCAGAATTCTACTTCGCCGTGGGCTTTTTCTACGCTGCTCGTGGCTGCGCCTTGTCCTTCATGACACGGCGTGCAGCCGAACTTTTCCGGAGGATGGGTGGCTAACAATATCTCCCTGTGCGGGTGGGTCTTGTAGGGATTGGGTTGATCCTCAAACCCGCTGCGATCAATACCGACGTGACACGACTGACAGCGGTCTACACGCGCCACCGGCGTGTCAAAGTTGCCGCGATCGAACTCATTCAGCACGATCTGCTGAATAGTGGGGATTTTAGGAATGGCAAAGCCATTGAACGACAGCAGCACGTAGGTGTCAAGCCGCTGCTTGATGCGCTCCCGCGCCACGGTCAACTCTTTGATTTTGTCTTCCCACTGTTTGGACTCAAGCTGAAGTTCCTCAACTTCCCGCGCAGTCTTATCCCGCTCGGCCTGAGCCGTACGGAACCGTGCATCCAGCTCATTGGCCTCAGCCGTCAGGGTATCCAATGTCAGCTTTGCTTCTTGGGTCGGATGGCCGAACATTTGGGCGTGTTCGTACTCATACCACGCCGCATCGATTTCACTCTTCACGACACGCAAGGCGGTCTCCGCATCACCGGTGCGAATTTCCGCCGTTGCCAGCTTCTGCTTGAGGTCAGCCAGCCGTTTCCCCGTCGTTCCGTCGCTAAACTCCTTTTGCGCGGCAGTAAGTTTCGCCTGCGCTTCCTGATAGGCCGGGTCCGCCTGTAAACGTTGATCCTCCTGCATGAGTTCATTGCGCGCTTTGTCATACGCCAACGAGTAAAAGGAGGCTTGATACTTTTTCCATGGCCGGCGCGAGACGTAATCGTCCCATACCGCCCAGACGCTGCCAACCAGCAAAAGCCCCACCGCGAGCAGAAATACGCCACTATAGGACCTTTTCTCGTCGTCAATCTCTCTGCGTGCCATAGATTCTCAGTTAGGCCGGCGCCTTTCCTTCCAGATAGCGTCCTAGTGAGAACACCACTACTCCGATACTGAGGAGTAAGAGTTCTTTCCCCATACCGTGCGCGTCGGTCACGCCCACGAGCAGAGCATAGCCGACATCAGCAAACCCGAACGCCTGCAAAAGCTTGGCAAGATAGAACGTCATCAGACGTTGATCCACGGGGTGACCAGGATGTACTTGATGTTCAAGGTGTGCCGCAAGAGCATTTTGATCACCACCGCGACCATGTTAAGAAACAAGAAGGAGGTGAGACCAAACCGCGCCGCCCCCCACCGTTGCATGAATTCTCGCCCTTTGAGCCGCATCACCCACCAATACATCAACCCTGTCCCTACGACAAAATACCCAACGATCAGAGACAAGCCGAAGGCAGCCTGCATCCAATAGTCACGGATGCCAACCAAATACGGCAGGTCCTGATTGGTGAGAGCCTCGACCCGGTGCGCATCCCACGCCTCCCAAGGCCAGAACCAATTCCATCCCGGACCACGCAGGAAGGTGCCGATAAGGATCGTCGACACCCACAAAACCTGGAAGCCGAACAGAAAAGTGAGGATCTCGTACTTCCGTTCTTTGAACGTGTAATAGCCATTCCCGCGGGGATTAATGTCAATGTAGGGAATCACCATCAGGCCAATGATGATGAACGTTGGCGCCACCACGCCAGCATGCCAGGGATCAAAAAAGACCAGGATTTCTTGCAATCCGAGGAAGTACCAAGGAGCTTTCGACGGATTGGGAGTACGACCGGGGTTCGCCGGTTCCTCCAACGGCGCATCCACCAGCAGGGACCAGACCAGCAAAAGGAGAAGAACAAATAGTGTACACAGGAACTCGCTGCGGACCAAATAGGGCCAGGTGTGGACCTTGTCGTCCCCAGGGCCAGTGGCTTTTTTGATCGACACTTCGACTCGTTTGCCCAGCGGTTTCACTTCGGCAGCCATATACTTGCACCCCTTCCAACTTCAGGAGTGATGCGACGGGGGCTTCGCCGCCCAGTACAACACCACCAAAATCAGCGCTATCAGAATGGGAGTCACCAGCACGCGCATGGCATCCCTCCTCAGCTAAAGCGCGGGACCGGAGAATCCGTCGCGGCGAATTCGCCAGAAGTGCACGGCCATGAAGAGGCTCGCCACCAACGGGATGAAGATGCAATGGAGGATATAGAAGCGCAGCAAGGTATGCGCACCGATCTCCCCCCCGCCGAAGAGAAAAGCGCGGGCGTCATACACCGGGTTCACCCCCAGCAGTTCATGAAAGGGACCTTCATTCCCTAAGAGCGGCGTAGCTCGTCCCATGTTCGAACCGACTGACACCGCCCAAATTGACAGTTGATCCCACGGCAGCAAATAACCGGTAAATGACAACAATAAGGTCAGGACCAACAGCAGCACACCGACCACCCAGTTGAACTCACGCGGCGGTTTATACGACCCGGTCATGAAGACTCGGAACATATGCAGCCACACCGCGATCACCATCCCGTGCGCCGACCAGCGATGCATATTGCGCATCAGCATGCCAAACGGCATATCGAACTCGAGATACTTCATGTCGGCATAAGCGTATTCCGCCACCGGACGGTAGTAGAACATGAGATAAATCCCCGTCACCACCGTCACGAGAAACATAAGGAAGGTGATCCCGCCCATACACCACGTGAACCGCAAGCGGGTGGCATGTTTGCGCACCTTCGACGGATGGAGATGCAACCACACGTTCCCCGATACCATGAGGATACGGTTGCGCGGAGTGTCCTCATAACCGTGGCGGAAGATTGACTGCCACGCCTGCGACTCCATGACTTGTCGTTTTAATTCATCCCATTGGCTCATAGTGTGCTACACCTTCAAAATACTCTCGGGATGCTGTTTATTGGGGTCAACACCGGGTTGCATGCGAAACAGCACGCTCTTATCCACGACCAATTGACCGTCTTCCCCCAAAGCGAGTTTGACTCGATCCATCGGTCGCGGGGCCGGCCCCTCGAAGTTATAGCCGGTCTTGTAGTATCCACTCCCGTGGCAGGGACATTTATATTTGTTCTCGGAGGCGAGCCAGCGCGGCGTGCAGCCTAGATGGGTGCATTTGGCAAAGATGGCGTAGAACCCGATAGGTTCGCGCACGATCCACACGCGGAACTCTGTCTTGTACTTCTCACTGACCTCTCCAACCGGATAGTCAGCCGGAAACCCAGCCTTGAAGGTAGTGGGAGGTACGAACAACACGCGGGGAAAAGCCGACCGGACGAAGGCGAGCAGGCTCACCAGGGAAAACACCCCGAACCCGCCCCAGCTCAACCGGCCGAAGAAGTCCCGCCTGGACCACAGTCCAGCTCGCTGGGCTTTTTCTCGCTCGCGCTTTTGTCGCTCTGCGGATTGTTCCTGGCGGCGGCGTTCGGCTAAAGCGTTGAGTTCTTCTGCCGTGGCCGCTTTCTCTTTGGCCATTCAGCAACCTCCTTGCTGATGAGAAACATCTATTATCGCTTGAACAGGAGGACAGAGAGCCCTCCCCATAGCGCCATCAGCACCGCAAATGCAAGAAGAAAGATTCCAACCGATGGAAAGAGCAACAGGAGGAAAGCGCCGATGAGAAAAAAGGGAATGCTCAAGGCCAAGGGGTTGAACGGCGGGGAAGCCGTTTCTCTTGCTGGGGGTGGTTCTTCTCCAACAGTGGTCTCAGTTTCGCCCTGCAAGAGGCTGACTGCGTAATCCCGCAGTTCTTCGCGCCCCTTGGTTCCGGCTGCGTTAATCAGACCGGAGAGCTCCCGGGTTAGGGTCTCGATCTTCTCCTCGAGTTCCCGACTGTGCTCTTCTTCTTTTTCTGACTCTCGCGCCACAAAACAACAGCTTTTTTGCGCAGGAATAAGTACAAGGCTCCTGCTATGCCGTCAACCCCCCTGAATCCTCGCCTGGTCTTTTCTCACGCTTCACTCAAGATCTTTGGGCTTTTTTTCAGCGGTCAGCACTCTCCCCTACTGGATTGCGGCTATTCTCTCCCTCTCTCCCATATACGGACGCAGGACGGAAGGAATCACGACACTGCCGTCTTCCTGTTGATAGTTTTCCAACACCGCAATGAGCACCCGCGGCAGGGCTAGTCCAGAACCATTCAGGGTGTGCACGAATTCCGGCTTTGCCCCGAGGGCGGGCCGATAGCGAATCTTGGCGCGGCGCGCCTGAAAATCACGGAAGTTCGAACACGAACTGACCTCCAACCATTCCTGACATCCCGGCGCCCACATCTCCACATCGTATTTGATCGCCGCAACAAAACTCAAATCACCGGTACACATCTGCACAAGGCGATGGGGAATTCCTAATCGCCGGCACACATCTTCGGCATTGTCCACCAACGCATCCAGCTCTGCATCTGAAGTCGCAGGGTCCACGAACTTGACCATCTCGACCTTATCGAACTGGTGTCCACGTTTGATCCCACGCACATCGCGGCCGGCAGACATTTTCTCACGGCGAAAACACGGGGAGTAGGCGACATGGTAGATTGGCAGCCGACCAAGCTCCAGGATTTCATCGCGGTACAGATTGGTCACTGGCACTTCAGCGGTCGGCACAAACCAAAAATCTTCTTCATAGTCATGATAAAGATTCTCGCCGAATTTCGGGAGATTGCCCGTCCCCACTAGACACTCACCCTTCACCATCGCCGGCGGATACACTTCGGTATAGCCATGTTCTTGCACGTGAAGATCCAGCATCCAACTGATGAGCGCCCGCTGCAAACGAGCCCCCAAGCCCTTGAGCACGTAGAATCGAGAGCCCGAGATCTTTACCCCCCGCGCGAAGTCGATAATCCCTAATTGTTCCCCCAATTCCCAGTGAGGCTTCGGCGTAAAGGAAAAAGTGGCAGGTTCCCCAACTGTGCGCACGATGACATTCTCATGCTCGTCTTGGCCCACCGGCACACGCGGGTGTGGGAGGTTAGGAATCTCCAGCAAACGTTGCTGAAACGTCTCTTCCAGCGCGATGACTTCTTTCTCCAATGCGGTGATGCGGTTCCCGAGAGTACGCAGGTCTGCCACCGCCGCCTCTCGCGCCGGCGGATCAGTGATCTTACGGATCTCCTGCGAGCGGGAGGAACGACTGGCTTTGAGCGATTCCGTTTCGTGGATCGCGGCGCGCCGGCGGCGGTCGAGTTCGAGGAGCGTGTCGATGTCCTGACCAGGAAACCCGACTTTTTCCAGTTCTGCTTTGACGAATTCTGGCTGTTCCCGGATGAGTCTAATATCGAGCATAGCCTATCCTAGTGAAGGCGGCAGGTCAAAAGCCCCTTTGACATGGGTCAGGTGCGGATTCTCTCCTTCCCAGCGGATGCCGATCACATCAAACCGCGCCTCGCGGTCATGCAAACGGTGACAGGAAAGGTAGTGCAAGGCGGTCTTCGCGATCTGCCGTTGCTTGCGTGCATTGACCGATGCCAACGGATCGCCAAAGGCCGCACCTGTATGGGTACGTACCTCGACGAAGACGATCGTGTGTTGATCCAGGGCAATCAAATCAACTTCACCGAACGGGGAGCGATAATTTTTCGCGATGATGGCATAGCGCTGAGCAGCGAGAAACCGCTCGGCTTCGCGCTCGCCCTGTTGCCCGCGCTCACGCCGTCCCTGGCCTGCATGCATATAATTATACAGTACCCGAGAGCGTCGCTCCGGATCAAGACCACGTGACGACACCCAGAGGCTTCGCCGCCATTGCTTCCGTTGAATCTCTCCCTGCTCTATGTCACACTGGTTTTTTATGCTAGCAACACGCGGAGACATAGGCCATGCGCATTAGCCGAGACGAAGTGCAGCGGATCGCGCTCCTGGCACGCCTCGAACTCACGGCAGCAGAAGAAACCGAGTTCGTCGAGCACTTCGACAAGGTGCTCACCTACATGGAGAAGCTCAACCAACTCAACACCGATGGAGTGGAGCCCACTGCTCACGCAGTCGCGGTTCCCAGCCCGCTGCGAGAAGATCGGGTGACCAATCAGGCGGACACCGACGCGCTCCTGCAAAACGCACCGGCCCGCGAAGCCGACTTTTTCAAAGTACCAAAGATTATCGAATAGCAGTCAGTGAGCAGCTTGGGGATTTTCTTCCGCTTAACTGACCACTGATCACTGACCACTCTATGGACCCCTACAGCCTCACCATCCACGACGCCGCCGACCTGCTGCGGAAACGACAATTGAGTGCCGAGGAACTGACCCGCTCCGTGCTGGAGCGTATACACGCGACCGACCCCCGGACGCATTCGTATCTGACTATGTGTGAGGCAGAAGCCCTAAGCCAAGCCGAAGCTGCTGACCGGACCCTGGCCGCCGGCGGCTCGCTCCCGCTGTTGTGCGGCATTCCGGTGGCGGTCAAAGACGTTATTTTGACCAAAGGTATTCGCTCGACGGCGGGTTCCAAAATGTTGGAAAATTTCATGCCCCCCTACGAGGCGACGGTCACACGCCGCCTGAGGGAAGCTGGCGCGGTTATCCTCGGCAAGGTGAATTGTGACGAGTTTGCTATGGGTTCTTCGAACGAGAACTCGGCGTTTTTTCCGACGCGCAATCCCTGGGACCTGACCCGCGTGCCAGGTGGATCTTCCGGCGGCTCGGCCGCGGTCGTCGCCGCCGACCAAGCCTTGGCGTCCCTCGGCACTGATACCGGCGGCTCGATCCGCCTGCCTTCTTCATTCTGTGGAGTTGTAGGCTTGAAGCCAACCTACGGACGAGTCAGCCGTTTCGGCGTAGTCGCTTTCGCGTCCTCTTTGGATCAGGTCGGTCCTTTTGCCAAAGATGTGCGTGATTGCGCGCTCATGCTCCAAGCCATCGCCGGTCATGACCCGCGCGACTCAACCTCCGTGGATACACCTGTGCCAGACTATCAAGCGAACCTCATCCGTGGGGTGCGCGGACTCAAGGTCGGCATCCCTAAGGAGTATTTTGTCGAAGGCATGCAGCCTGCTGTCGAGACCGCCGTGCAAAAGGCGATGGCTGAACTCACCGGTTTGGGCGCGCAGGCAGTCGCTATCTCCCTGCCTCACACCGAGTATGCCATCGCGGCGTATTACATCATCGCCACAGCCGAGGCCAGTTCTAACCTTGCGCGTTACGATGGCATGAAGTATGGCTACCGCGCCGCGCAGACCGAAGGTCTGGTGGAGACGTATCGCCGTACGCGCGCCCAAGGCTTCGGCAGCGAAGTCAAGCGTCGCATTATGCTTGGTACCTACGTGCTGTCGGCCGGCTACTATGACGCCTACTACCTCAAAGCACAAAAGGCACGGACGCTGATCCGTCAGGATTTTCTCACAGCCTTTGAGGACTGCGATGTCATTGCTACGCCAGTAGCACCAACGACGGCGTTCCGGCTGGGTGAGAAAACCGCCGACCCGCTGACGATGTACTTATCAGACATCTTCACCATTGCGGTCAATCTCGCCGCGCTGCCCGGGCTCTCAGTCCCGTGCGGATTCGATGAAAACGACATGCCCATCAGCTTGCAGCTCATCGGCAAGCCCTTTGGTGAGGACACGCTACTGCAAGCAGCATATGCCTACGAGCAAGCGACTCCGTGGCACACACGCAAACCGCCACTTTAAGAACAGTCAGCCGTCAGCAAGACATTTTTTTCCTGGCCTCTTTTGCCGAAAGCTGAGGGCTGATAGCTGAGTGCTGGAGGGCTTTCATGGAATACGAAGCGGTAATTGGGCTAGAAGTTCATGCCCAGCTCTTGACTGCATCAAAGATCTTCTGCGGCTGCGCGACGAAGTTTGGCGCTGCTCCGAATCACAACACCTGTCCGGTGTGCACAGGGCTACCCGGCGTGCTGCCAGTACTGAACCGCCGCGTGGTTGAGTTCGCCCTGCGGGCCGCGCTCGCCACGCATTGTGAGATCGCTCCGGTCAGCCGCTGGGCGCGTAAGAACTACTTTTATCCTGACCTGCCCAAAGGCTACCAGATCAGCATGTACGAGCTGCCCATCGCCCAGCACGGGCATGTCGACTTCAACGTCAACGGGGAGAGCAAAAGTGTCCGCCTCACTCGTATCCACATGGAGGAAGACGCGGGCAAGAACATCCATGACGCGCACAGTGACGCGAGCCTGGTGGACCTCAACCGCGCCGGCGTACCGCTCCTGGAAATCGTCAGCGAACCTGACCTGCGTGCCCCCGAGGAAGCCGGCGCGTACCTGCGCAGCTTGCGCGCTATCTTACAGTACCTCGAAGTCTGCGACGGCAACATGGAAGAAGGCAGCCTGCGCTGTGACGCCAACGTGTCGGTGCGACCGCGGGGGAGCACTGGGCTTGGCACCAAAGTCGAGGTCAAGAACCTGAACTCTTTTCGTGCTGTGGAAAAAGCGATTCAGTATGAGATTCAACGCCAGAGCGAAACACTGGCAGCGGGCGGCCGGGTGATACAAGAGACGAGACTGTGGGATGCCGACCGTGAGCTGACTCGCTCGATGCGGAGCAAGGAACTCGCTCACGATTATCGCTATTTTCCTGATCCTGACTTGCTCCCCTTGATCGTCAACCGTGATTGGATCGACGACGTGAGAGCCGTTCTCCCGGAGTTGCCAGCAGAGCGACGCGAACGCCTCATGCGGGAATATAGTCTGCCAATCTACGATGCCGAGGTGCTGACTACCCATAAGGATGTAACCGATTACTACGAGGCTGCCGTGCACGCTTGCCCTGCCGATCCTAAAACAATTAGCAATTGGGTCATGGATGGTGTGTTACGCGTCATCAAAGATGAGAAACTCGACACCGGCCTCAAGATCACAACTTGGCCGTGTCCTCCTGAACATCTCGGTGCCCTCGTCCACCTCATCAACGAAGGAAAGATCAGCGGCAAGATCGCCAAGACGGTATTCGACGAGATGCGCAGGAGCGGGAAAGCGCCGGAGGTTATCGTCACCGAGCAAGGCCTCATCCAGGAGAGCGACGAGGGAGCGCTAGCTGCGCAGATCGATCAGGTACTGGCCGCCAATCCGGACAAAGTAACCGAGTATCGCGCTGGTCGCGATAAGCTCCTGCAATTCTTCGTCGGCCAAGTCATGAGAGCCACCCAAGGCAAAGCGAATCCGCAGTTGTTAAACGATCTCTTGAAGAAAAAATTGTCACAAAAGGACTGAGTAACAAGACATGAGTGAAAACCATGAATCAATCACTTCATGGTTCAATGACTCAATCCTTCCCCCTCAGCCCTCAGTATTCAGCCCTCAGCACTCTCTAAGGAGCGGCCCATGGATTTTTCTTTCACCCCCGAGCAAGAATCCTTTCGCCAGGAACTGCGCACCTGGCTTGCGACTAACGTGCCGCCAGAGGCCAAACAGTTACGTCACCTCCAGCCGCAGGCTTCAGCTGCCGATTTGCAGTTCCTCAAATCCTGGCAGAAAAAAGTCTACGACGGTGGCTGGGCCGGGGTTTCCTGGCCCAAGGAATACGGCGGGCGCGGCACCTCGTTGGTCGAGCGCATGATCTTCGATCAAGAGATGACCGCCCACAAGGCGCCGGGACTGATGAACGTCCTCGGCTTGGAGATCGTCGGACCAACCCTTATCGTACACGGCAGCGAGGAACAGAAAAAGGCGCATTTGCCCAAGATCCTCAGCGGTGACGAAATCTGGTGCCAAGGCTACTCGGAGCCGAACTCCGGCTCCGACCTCGGCTCATTACGCACCCGTGCGGTCGATCAGGGCGACTATTTCGTTGTCACCGGTCAGAAGGTGTGGACCAGCCTAGCCCGCTACGCCGACTGGTGTCAGTTGCTGGTGCGCACTAACCCAGACGCGCCCAAACATCAGGGCATCTCGTGTCTGTTGGTGGATATGAAGAGTCCCGGCATCAGTGTGCAACCCTTGCGCACGATGACCGGAGACAGTGAGTTCAACGAGGTCTTCTTCGAAGAGGTCAAAGTTCCGAAAGTGAATCTGTTGGGTGAGAAAGATCAAGGCTGGCGTATCATTATTACCTCGCTGATGTTTGAGCGCCAAGGTCTCGGCTTTTACTTCACCTTTGCCCAGAAGCGCCATTATGACGATCTGCTGGAGAAGGTCCGGCAGCGTCGCCGTTATGGCGGCCCGGTGGCCGCAGATCCGCAGATCCGCCAGAAAATGGCCCAGGCCTACATCGATTGCGAACTGCTCAAGCTCAACAACTACCGCGCCCTGACTCGCCTGCTGCGCGGCAACCCGCCCGGCCCGGAAGGGTCGATCCCTAAGCTGCAGTGGGCCGAGATGAACCAGCGCCTGCAGGAACTCGCCGTCGAGGTCCAAGGTCCATACAGCCAGCTTTACCAGGGCGAAGAGAAGGCCCAGGACGGAGGCTATTGGCAGTACGGGTTTCTGCGTTCGCGCGCCAACTCGATTGAAGGCGGTACGTCAGAAATCCAACGTAACATCATTGCCGAGCGTGTGCTGGGGTTGCCGAAGGGACGTTGACCGAGCAGCAAGGGACCTGTCCCGCCTCACGTCGAATACGCCGAGTTAAAACGCACGTATCCCACCGACAGGTCCGAGGTCACCACGTGCGCGGTGCCACGGCCGAGGTGGAGATCAATGGCCAGCGAGAACTCAGGCTGCTGCATCACTGCGGCCGCCTGCTTCTCGCTCTCTGCGCCAGTGCTGATGCCGTTGCGGCCGATCGGGACGTCGCCGATGGTGATGTCCAATTTGTCGAGGTTCATCGCCGCGCCGGCATAGCCCACGGCGCACACGATCCGCCCCCAATTGGGGTCCCCACCAAAGAAAGCTGTCTTGACCAGGGGAGAATGCGCGACTGTCCGCGCAACCTTCTCAGCCTCGGCAGAGTTCTTTGCCCCGCGCACAAAGATATCTACCATCCGAGTTGCCCCCTCCCCATCTTTGACGACTAGGCGAGACAACTCACGTAAGACCTCTCCGACTGCCGTTGTGAAAGTCTGGAAGTCTTTGCCCGCGCTTCTCACCTCGCCGTTGCCGGCTCTCCCATTGGCCAACAGCACGATTGTGTCGCTGGTGCTGGTATCCCCGTCCACGGAAATGGCGTTGAACGAATCGGCCAGAGTGCGATCGAGGACTTGTCGCAGGGCAGCCAGCTCGACCCGCGCATCCGTCAAGACATAACACAGCATCGTCGCCATGTTGGGGTTGATCATGCCCGCCCCCTTGGCCATGCCGGCGACGGTGACTGATTTTCCACCAATAGTGATGTGCCGGATCGCCGCCTTCGGGAAAGCATCAGTTGTCATGATGCCAGCCAAGGCATTCCAGAAGCCGTGGGGCGAGAGTGCAGCGCAAGCGGCAAGAATGCCGGCTTGCATCTTGTCCCACGGCGGCAGCACACCGATCTTGCCAGTCGAGGACGGCAACACCAGATTCTCGTCGATTCCCAGGGTGCGACCGACTAGAGCACACGAGTCTCGTGCCAAGCACACTCCTACCTGGCCGGTCGCGACATTAGCGATGCCGCTGTTGACCACAACCGCCTGCAGACGCCCGGTTTTGACGCGCTCTCGGCCAACCAGCACGGGAGCAGCCGTCGATCTATTGGTGGTGAAAGCCGCAACCGCTGTTGCCGGTATCGCAGAGACAATCAGCGCGAGGTCTTTTTTCCTGCTCGGCTTGATACCGCAGGTGACACCGGCAAATTGGAACCCAGGAACCACGATAGGACGCTTCTCCACCTTTACCCGCATTTCTTTCCCTCATGCCTTCTTACTCAGTCCTCAGCACTCATCACTCAGTACTGCCTCATGCTCCGTGACACTTTTTGTATTTCTTGCCGCTGCCACACGGACAGGGGTCGTTGCGTCCGACTTTGGGGGCCTCACGTTTGCTTTGCTGCGGCTGAGCTTGTACCGCCGCGCCGCCGTGGCTCATGAGCACCTGCCGCTGCGGAGCGCGGCGCGGTTGCTCGATGCGTTGCGCATCTTCCTGGCGGGCGATTTGCACGGTAAAGAGTTTCTCGACAACGTCTTCTTGCATGCGTTGCGAGAGTTCTTCGAACATGGCGAACGCCTCTTTCTGATACTCTTGCAGTGGGTTCTTTTGTCCGTAGCCGCGCAGTCCGATGCCTTCCTTCAGGTGATCCATCGCCAAAAGGTGATCTTTCCACAGGGCATCTATAGTCTGGAGTAAGATCACTTTTTCCAGGTAGCGCAGTACGGGCGGCGTAAAGGCCCGTTCGCGCTCGTCATACACCTCCAATACTTTCTCCCTGACTAGGTCGGCAAGAGTTTCCGGCGTATAGGTCTTATGCTCGTCCTCGCTGAGTTGCAGGCGGAAGTTGAAGCGGCGAAACAACCCGTCATTCAGGCCTTTCCAATCCCACTCTTCCGGATAGACCTCTTTCCTGGCATAGGCGGCGGCGGCGTCCTCGGCCAGCCCCTCAATCATCGTGAGCACCTCGCCTTTCATGTTCTCGCCGGCGAGGAAGCTGCGGCGTTGCTGGTAGATCACCTCACGTTGTTTGTTCATGACGTCGTCATATTCCAGCAAGTGCTTGCGGATGTCGAAATTGTGCGACTCGACCCGCTTCTGCGCATTTTCAATCGCCCGAGTGACCAGGCCGTGCTCGATCGGTTCGCCCTCCTCCATGCCCAGACGATCCATAATCTTTTGGATACGCTCAGCGCCAAAAATGCGCAGCAGGTCGTCTTCCAAAGAGAGATAAAAACGTGACGTCCCCGGGTCGCCCTGACGGCCAGCCCGTCCGCGTAACTGATTGTCAATGCGCCGGGCCTCGTGCCGTTCGGTGCCGAGAATGTGCAATCCACCTGCGGCAACAACTTTCTCACGTTCTTCTGCACACGTTTGCCGATACTTCCCCAACATTTCATCGAATAGTTGCTGATAGAGATCGGGCGTCTTTTCCAATTGTTCACGGACTTCTTCAACAACTTTCACTCGCTCGCGTCGCTTCTCTTCGTAGGCTCGTTCCGCAGCGGCGACTGCCTCTTCATAGGGTTTGTATTGCTCTTCGTAACGTCGCTCCGCCTCCTCATAAGCGAGCACGGCATCTTCGTATGCCTGACGTGCCTCCTCGTAGAGATGCGCTGCTTCACCGTTCTCACTAAACGGTGTTTCAGCAATGCGCCAAATGGCCCGGTTATACGCCTCTAACAGGCGTTCGTAGCGGCTGCGCACCGCCTCCAAACGTGGAGCCACGTCAGTTGCTGGTCCCTCGCTGAGCAGGCCTGCGTATTCCGCGCGTACAGTTTCATACTCTGCCAATTGGTCTTCGCTTAGTGCCGGGCCGATGACCTTGTCGTATTCGCTCAAGGCATGTTCATAAGCCGCACAGGCCTGAGTGTACTGCGCCAGGAGAGCGGTATCGCTGCTTCCGCCATTGCTGAGGTTGAAACGAC
>JBGPOI010000057.1:0-16071 GCA_041487975.1 Binatia bacterium
GATTGCTGATAGCTCATTGACTAGCGCTCAATTTCCCCGCGGATGAAACACTCGACCTGGGTGCGTGCCTCAGCATCGGGGAATTGCTGAGGCGGGTGTTTCATGAAATAGGCGGCAACGGACGTGAGAGGGCCGCTAATCCCACGATCCCGGGCCAGTTGGCAACAGCGAATCACATCGATGACCACCCCGGCCGAATTGGGCGAATCTTCAACGGCCAAACGGGCTTCAATCTCGATGGGGATATTGCCAAAGATGCGTCCTTCAAGCCGTAAAAAGCCGACCTTTTTATCCTCTTGCCAGGGAACGTAATCGCTGGGGCCGATGTGAACCTGGTCCGCGGGCAGAGGTTTCGGGAGAATGCTTTGCACGGCCTCGGTCTTGGAACGTTTCTTCGACGAGAGCCGGCTGCGGTTGAGCATGTTGAGGAAATCGGTGTTCCCGCCAGTGTTCAATTGATAGGTGCGCGTGAGTTTCACGCCACGGTCAACAAACAACTGTGCCAGGGTGCGATGCAGGATCGTAGCGCCCAATTGTGACTTGATATCGTCACCGACCACGGGGATGCCGCGGTGAAGGAACGCCTCGGCCCACGCCGCCTGAGACACTAGGAAGACCGGCATGCAGTTGACCAAGCTGACGCCGACATCCAGGCAAGCGCGGGCATAATATTCGGCTGCTTGCTGACTGCCAACGGGCAGATAATTGAGCAAAATCTCAGCCTGACTGTCCTTTAATACTTGAGCAACCTCGACCGCAGGGCGCTGAGCTACGATAAAGCGGCGCTCTTCCGGGTAGTCTTCCATGTGCGGCGAGACGCCATCCAACACCGGCCCCATGTGGACGATCACGTTAGTACAAGGCAAATCCGGCCATATCAGAGTGGTATTGTTGGGTTTGGCAAATGCCGCTTCTGCCAGCGAGTGCCCGACCTTGCGCTCGTCGATATCGAAAGCGCAGACCGTTTCGATGTCGGCTGGAGTATACCCGCCTAAATCGTAGTGCATCAGCCCCACGGGTTCTGTCCGCTCTTCCTCGCGGGCGTGACGATAGTATTCAATTCCTTGCAGCAGGCTACTCGCACAGTTACCCACGCCCACGATGGCGATCCGGATTTTTCTACCCATTCCTCACCCTCCGTGTGGGTTCCCTGATTGCCCGCAACAGCTAACACAGGCATACAGTCAAGTAAAGAGACGCTCTCCCCTTGCGCGAAAAGAGCAGGGCTAGGCTCATCATGTCCGTCTCTGCCGCTCCGTGTTATCCAGGCTTTATTCACGCTGCGCGGAAAGCCGTGAGCGACATTTTGCGTGATCTCCTTGACCTTTTCCCTCCCTTTGGCATTATGGGGAACAACCGTGATCCATCTTCGTTGATGGGAACCGTCCACTTTGAGTATCCGAGTGCGTTTTCAAACGACCCCCCCCCCAACTGTTGCCCCTGCGCCGCACCTTCTTGTCACTGCTGAACTGGAGCAGGTCGAACGACGGCTCATGACGCTTTTACACTCGCGTGAGCCGCTGCTGAACGAAATTGGTCACTATCTGATCGGTGCCGGCGGCAAACGGGCTCGTCCGGCGGTGGCGCTGTTGGTGTTCCGTGCCTGCGGTGGCGCCGATGCCACCGATATGATCGACATTGCCACCGCGCTGGAATTGATCCACTCCGCCTCGCTCCTGCATGACGATATCATTGATGGCGGGGAGACGCGCCGTGGCAAGGTTTCTGCCTTCCATCGTTTTGGCTTAGCCGATACCTTAGTGGCTGGTGACTTTCTCTTTGGTCGGGCTTTTGCCCTGTGCAGTCGTTTCGGTGAAAAAGTGATCACCTGGGCGGCCGATGCCTGTATCAGCCTGACTGAAGGAGAAGTGATGCAGGGACGCTTTCGTCGCAACCCCGATGTGACCGTGGAGGATTACCTGGAGATCATTTCACGCAAAACCGCCTCCTTGTTTGCTCAGGGAGCACGTATTGCGGCCCATCTCTCTGGGGCGTCCCCCGCAGTGATCGAAAGTACAGCCACGTGCGGCTTCGGGGTGGGCATGGCCTTCCAGATCATTGACGATGTCTTGGATATCGAAGGAGACGGAGGCCGGACCGGCAAGCCAACCGGCATTGATCTCAAGGATGGGAATCCTTCCTTACCCTTGGTGATGACTATTGCCCTCAATCCCGAGGTGCGGCGCGTTTTTCAGAAGAAACAGGCGACCCCGCAGGAAATTGAACTGGCGCTCAATCAGGTACGGGACTCTGGGGTGCTGGCGCAAGCGTACCGCATGGCCCATGCCTACGGACAGCAGGCGCTGTCGGCCTTGGCGCAACTCGCTCCCTCTCCTTATTACGACAGCCTTGCCTTCTTCATTCATCAACTTGTTGATCGGACAGCCTGAGTGCTTTTGCGGATCTCAGAGAACCTGGTCTGAGCAATGGAATCTGACTCTGCGCGCGCTCTCCTTCTCCAGATCACCGAATCGGTGCGCCGGTATGTTGAATCATTACAGGAGGGAGGGGTGACTGAACTCCCGCGTGCCGCGACTCCTAGTCAGGGAGAGACGGAGAGACGGAGAGACGGAGAGACGGAGAAATCAGAGCAGGGTGAAGCGTCTTCTGCTCCCCGATTCCCTGATTCCCCGATTCCCCGCTTCCTTTCTCCTTCCTCCCCTCGACCTCAGCCGCCGGCAGCGCCAAGTGGAGCCCCTACTATAGCGACCCAGGCTGGGGACCTGTTCCTCTCACCGACGGTTCAGACCGTGCAGACCCTTGAGGAATTGCGCGCCGAAATAGGTGACTGCCGCCGCTGCAAACTTTGCCAGAGCCGCACGAAGATTGTTTTTGGCGTGGGGAATCCGCGAGCAGAACTCGTTTTTGTTGGCGAGGGGCCTGGGCGCGACGAAGATCTGAAAGGCGAGCCCTTCGTCGGTAGGGCCGGACAACTCCTTACCGAGATCATTACCAAAGGCATGAAAATGCGGCGAGAAGATGTCTACATCGCCAACGTGGTGAAGTGCCGGCCGCCGGAGAACCGCAATCCCGAGCCCGATGAGATCGCTGCTTGCGAGCCGTTTCTGGTGAAGCAACTCGATCTGATCAAGCCGCGTATCATTGTTGCTTTGGGTACTTTCGCTGCCCAGACCTTGCTCAAGAGCAAAACCCCGATTTCCCGGCTGCGCGGGGTGTGGCACACTTACCAGGGAATTAAGCTCATGCCTACGCTGCACCCGGCCTATTTGTTGCGCAACCCGAACGATAAGCGGTTGGTGTGGCAGGATATCCAGGCGGTTCTGCGCGAGATGGGGAGGCTGTAGCAGAGAAAGACAAAACCGCCGTTCATGCTTCGACAAGCCTGTCCTGAGCGAAGTCGAAGGATCAGAGGACTCGGCGTGAACGGTTCTTGACCAACTTTCGCATACTGATCCGGTCACGTTAAGCTTGTCAAAGCGTGACTTTTGCATTCGTTGGCGGCCTGCCGCAGCCATGCTCACACGATTCTCTGCTGTTCTGTTCCTGATATTGGGCCTCTCTCTCTGGTTGGCTCAGGCGAGGACTATTGCTTCTGACCCCGCGCCTGCGCACGTCAATCTTATTGTTGTGGACGCTACCATCAATCCGGCAATGGCCGACTTTATCCGTGAAAGCATCAATCGCTCCTCCCAAGACGGGGCGCAGGCCCTGATTATCCAACTTGATACCCCAGGCGGGCTGCTCAATTCCACGAAGAGTATCGTCAAAGACATCCTGGGTGCGCCGTTGCCGGTGATCATCTATGTCGCGCCAAGCGGGGCCGGCGCGGGCTCTGCCGGCGTGTTCATCACCATGGCCGGTCATATTGCCGCTATGGCGCCCGGGACCACCATCGGCGCCGCGCATCCGGTGGGGAGCGGCGGAGAGAATATCGAAGGAGACATGCGCGAGAAGATCGAAAACTTCACCGCTTCTTTCAGTGAAACCATCGCGCAGCGGCGTGGTCGCAATGTGGAGTGGGCGAAGAAGGCCGTGCGCGAAAGTGTCTCGATTACCGAAGTGGAAGCTTTGCAGAAAAAAGTGATCGATCTGGTGGCCGTGGATATCCAGGATTTGCTGCGCAAAGCTGAGGACCGCAAGGTCGATGTTGGCAACACGAAAACGGCGCTGAATTTCAAGGCCACGCGCGGAGCGGATGGCACGGCGCGAGTTGTGACGCTGGAGATGCGCCTCAAACACAAGGTGCTGAATATCCTGGCTGATCCCAACATCGCCTATCTGCTGATGATGGCCGGCATTTTGGGACTCTACCTGGAATTCTCACATCCGGGTGTCATTTTCCCCGGCTTGGCGGGAGGGATCTGCTTGCTCCTTGCGCTGACCGCTTTTCAGGTGCTGCCGATCAATTACACGGGCCTGTTGCTGATCTTGTTGGGCATCAGCTTTCTGATCGCGGAATTATTTTTGCCCAGCTTTGGTATTCTGGGGGTGGGTGGGATCGTCGCCTTTGTCTTAGGCTCGTTGTTTTTATTCGACACCCCGGAAGGCGAGTTGGCGGTGGACCGGAGCATTATCCTGACCGCGGCGCTGTGTGTCAGTGCGTTTATGCTCTTCATCGGTACGTTGGCGGTGCGCACCTGGCGGCAACAGCCGGTGTCCGGTCGCGAAGGGTTGATCGGCGAGATCGGTGAGGTCCGCGCGCGTCTTGCACCCCGCGGCAAAGTGTGGCTGCATGGCGAGTACTGGAACGCTGAAAGCGACGAAGATCTTGAAGTGGGGCAGAAGATACGAGTCGTGAGCCTCAATCGTCTGCTGCTGCGGGTACGTAAAGTAGCCGGGTGAGTATAGGAAGGGAGAACATGATATGGGTTTCGGACCTCTGGCGACGTTTGTGCTGATCGCACTGGTGCTGATAGCCAGCGGGGTCAAGGTGCTGCCTGAGTACGAACGGGCGGTGATCTTTCGGCTCGGACGGTTGGTTCCTTGCCGCGGGCCGGGAGTGATTTATGTGATTCCCCTGGTGGAACGCATGGTGCGGATCGCCCTGCGCACGATCGCCATGGATGTTCCTCCTCAGGACGTGATTACTCGCGACAACGTCTCGGTCAAGGTCAGCGCGGTGCTGTATTTCCGCGTCATCGATCCCAACAAGGCGCTGGTTGAGATTGAAAACTATCTGTTTGCCACCTCGCAACTGGCGCAGACCACTTTGCGGAGCGTCTGTGGTCAGGCCGAACTGGACGACCTGTTGGCTGAACGAGAGAAGATCAATGCCCACCTGCAGGAAATTCTCGATGCCCAGACCGAGCCCTGGGGGGTGAAGGTGTCACTGGTCGAGGTCAAACAGATTGACCTGCCGCAGGACATGCAGCGGGCGATTGCCAAACAAGCGGAGGCTGAGCGCGAACGACGGGCCAAGGTTATCAACGCTGAGGGGGAATTCCAGGCAGCGCAGCGGTTGGCCGACGCCGCACTGATCATCGAGCAGCACCCGGTCGCTCTGCAATTACGTTATCTACAAACCCTCGCCGAAGTCGCGACGGAGAATAACTCGACCACCCTCTTTCCTATACCGATCGACCTGATCTCGCCGTTCCTGGAAGCGATGAAGAAAAAGACATAATACACCGGAGAGTGGTCTTGGGTTCCCTCTCCCGTTTCGGGAAAGGGTCAGGGTGAGGGTCCCGGCTTCTTATGTTTCTTTCCGACTTCGACTACGACCTCCCGCCCGAGCTTATCGCGCAAGAGCCGGCGCTGGAGCGGACAAATTCGCGTTTGCTGGTCGTTGAACGCCACAGTGGAAGACTCTCTCATTGTTACTTTGCGGATTTGCTTCATCTCCTCCCCTCTGACTGCCTGCTGGTCCTCAACGACACCCGGGTGTTTCCGGCGCGCTTGCGTGGACGCAAGGAAAGTGGGGGAGCTGTTGAAGTATTGCTCTTGCACCGTGTGGCTGGAGCGGGAGAGACCTGGGAGGTTCTCGGCAAAGGGGCGCAAGGCTTGCGTGTGGGCTCACGCCTGTGGTTCGCTCCTGAATTGTCGGCTGAATGGCTCAGCACGCCGTGCGCGGGCCGTGGCGTGCTGCGGTTTTTCCCGCAGGGCGACTTACCCGTGCTTCTCGAACGGCTCGGCGAGATACCGCTGCCGCCGTACATCAAGCGTCCTGCTGGTGGCCACGCTCAAGACCGAGACCGATACCAGACGGTGTACGCCCGCCATTCTGGTGCCGTGGCCGCCCCTACTGCCGGTCTGCACTTTACTGAAGAACTGCTCGCTGCCTTACGGGACCGTGGCCTTGAAACGGTCTTTGTGACCTTACACGTCGGTGCGGGCACTTTTCAGCCGGTTCGGGTCGAGCAGGTTGAGACGCACAGAATGGAGGAGGAGGAGTACGAACTGAGCGCTGCGACGGCCGAGCACCTCAACCGGGCAAAAGCCACGGGCCGGAAAATCATTGCCGTGGGCACGACGACGACCCGCGCCCTCGAATCAGCCTGCACTCACGAAGGGAAAGTACAAGCTGGTCGGCGTCGGACCGACCTCTTTATCTATCCCGGCTACCGCTTTAGGGTGATCGACGGGTTGATTACCAACTTTCATCTGCCGCGCTCGACCTTGCTTCTCTTGGTCTCAGCTTTCGCCGGACGTGAGTTGATCCTCAAAGCATATGCTGAGGCCGTGGCGCAGCGGTATCGGTTCTACAGCTACGGGGATGCGATGTTGATTGTGTAAGTGGGATCGTACTGTCTGTCTCCGTCTCACGTCGCAACTACTGCCGCCGCTCAAAATAGCAGATTGACAGACGCACCCGTCGCACTTCTTCTGTATTTGACAACTGGGAGGAGAGCACCGCATAATCGCCTCCATGAGCGGAGAACCACCAGAGATAGCAACGGCTGACACCCGCATTCAAGGGGGTTACTACTCGTACCCCTCAGTATCTGCCTCCCCATATTCATTTGGCTGCCATTTACAGTGAGTTAGGCTGAGAGGAAGAGGCCCGGGCTGAAGTCGCAGAGATCTTAACGCTCAATCCCAATTTCTCCTTGGAGGGGGTGAAGCAGAGATGGCCCTTCAAAGATTCAACGGTGCTAGAGCGCTATCTTGCCGCCCTGCGCAAGGCGGGGCTGAAGTGACGAACAAATGATTGTCCTGCACGCATTTCATACAGACGGCCAGTTGCTGCTCTGGGGTGAAGCGCCAACGCCTTCGTCTCCAGATTCATCCACATGGCGGAGGCAGAAGCGGCGTGGAAATGCGGCCGCCTTCTTTCCCTATGGTGCTGATGCGATCGCCTTGTCGGCTGCGCTCGTGCACACCGCCGGCGGTGTAGTGGCACATGCGGACGGTCAGGAAACACGCTTCGTTTGGCTGCCGACAGTAGCGGGGCAGCCCCTCGCGTCCAGCCCGCTCATTGCCGAGCCGCCCGAATCAGACGCGCATGCCACTCTCGCCCCTTGGAGGGTGACAACCCTGTGGCTAGCGCCGCCCGAGGCGGTGTCGCTCCTGTGCTCCTGTGTTAACTCCGAGACACTCGCGCCAGGCGTGATCATAGGGAAGGATCTGGCATTCTGGGCAATGGCCATGCGCTTTGCTGGGGCACTAGTGGCTCGCCAGCAATTTCTGCCTACTGTCCGCCACGCTGGAGAGTCGCGCGCTGGAAGCCTTACAAAGAGAGAGAAGCATGGTCGCTATCGTACCTGTTGGGAGCCGGTCTTCCTCGGAACGGATGCCACCCGGTTGGCGCAACTGGCTAAGGCCATGCCTCCGGTCTGCCGTGCGCTGACCCGTGAAGTGATTGCCCCACCCGCTACGCCAGCCCTGACTGTGCTGACGATGTTCCTGAACGCGACCGTCGATTACCTCGTGCGTTCGTCTCTGGTGGGCAATGCGACTGGCGTGTTTTCCCGCGCGTCAACAAAGCGGCAGGTGCGCACGCGGCCGCAGTCTTTCGCCAGCATCCATGATCACTGGCTGTACACCTTGCGCGCCGCGGAAGAGGAGATGGTGGGAGATGCCTCCTCCCTTGCTCAGTTTGCCGAGCAGGTGCGCGAGTGGCAGCGCCCGATCACCGCCTCGACGGCGACACCATTTCGGCTGTGCTTCCGGCTAGAGGAGCCCGTGGCTGATGATATGGAGATTGCTCGTTCAGGGCGAAGCGCGAACACTGCATGGTACGTGCGCTACTTGCTGCAGGCAGCCGATGACCCAAGCTTGTTGGTGCCGGCCGCGGACGCCTGGACGGCGAATGGACGGACCGCGGCAATCTTCACCAAGAAAGGGTTCAATCCACGAGAATACCTGCTGACTTCGTTAGGGCAGGCCGCAGGGATCTCTCCGCGGGTCGAGGACAGCCTGCGGAAATCTACCCCGAGCGGATACACCCTGGATGCCTCCGGCGCGCACGAGTTTTTGACCGAGCAAGCGTGGCTGCTCGAACAGGCTGGCTTTGGCGTACTCTTACCTGCCTGGTGGACAGGCAAAGGCACGAAGTTGCGACTGACAGCCCGTGCCACGGTGAGGAGTCCTAAAATGCAGGGAGGCAGTGGACTGTCGCTCGACCAGATCGTCCGCTTCAACTGGGAAGTGGCGTTGGGCGATGAGACGCTTTCCTTGCCGGAATTACAGACCCTCGCCAGACTCAAGGCACCACTGGTTAAGGTGCGAGGCCAGTGGGTGCAATTGAACGCCGAAGAGATTCAAGCTGCACTCGATTTCTGGAAGCGGAAAACCGCAGATGAGATGACTGTCCGGGCGATGGTCCGGATGGCGCTGGGCGCGGGCACCGCACCGGGCGGGATGCCATTCGCGGGCGTGACGGCGACGGGGTGGATCGCTGACTTGCTGGCGCAACTGGACGGACAAGCTGCTTTCGAGGAGTTGCCCCAGCCGGCAGCCTTCCAAGGGACGTTGCGCCCCTATCAGGTGCGGGGCTATTCGTGGCTGGCTTTTCTGCGCCACTGGGGTCTGGGGGCGTGCCTGGCCGATGACATGGGACTGGGCAAGACTCCCCAAACCTTGGCGCTCATCCAACGTGACTGGCAAACGAATGACAAGCGACCGGTGTTGCTGATCTGTCCGACCTCGGTGGTGGGCAACTGGCAAAAAGAAGCGGCCCGCTTTACCCCGGATCTCCCAGTGATGGTGCACCACGGCCTCACGCGGACAAAGGGTGCGGCGTTCAAGCGGGAAGCCAGCAAACAGGCGATCGTTCTCTCCAGTTACGCGCTCCTACACCGTGACTTTGAGTTTCTCACCGACATCCCCTGGGCCGGTGTGATTCTCGACGAAGCCCAGAACATTAAGAACCCCGAAACCAAACAGGCACGAGCCGCCCGCTCTCTGACGGCGGACTACCACATCGCCCTCACTGGCACGCCGGTCGAGAACAACGTCGGCGATTTGTGGTCGATTCTCGAGTTCCTCAATCCTAGCTTTCTTGGGACACAGGCAGAGTTCAAACGCACATTCTTTGTGCCCATCCAGGCCAACCACGATCCTGAGGCGACCGAACGATTGAAGCGACTCACCGGACCGTTCATCTTGCGCCGGCTCAAGACGGACAAGACGATCATCTCCGATCTGCCCGAAAAGATGGAGATGAAGGTCTACTGCACCCTGACCAAAGAACAAGCCTCGCTGTATGCTGCCGTGGTCGAGGAAGCGACCGCAGCGCTCGAGTCCGCGGAAGGGATTCAACGCAAGGGGGTCATCCTGGCCACGCTCTCTAAGCTCAAGCAGGTGTGTAACCATCCCGCGCAGTTCCTGGGAGATAACTCTGCCATTTCTGGACGTTCGGGCAAGTTGGCCCGTCTCACCGAGATGCTGGAAGAAGCGCTGTCCACTGGCGACCGGGCATTAGTCTTCTCGCAGTTCGCTGAAATGGGGGAAATCCTCAAGCGCCACTTGCAGGGGACGTTCGGGCGCGAGGTCATGTTTTTGCATGGCGCGGTGCCGAAGAAACAGCGGGATCGCCTGGTGGAGCGCTTTCAGACAGACGAGGATGGACCGCGGATCTTCGTGCTCTCTCTCAAGGCTGGCGGCACGGGCCTCAACCTCACCGCTGCCAATCACGTTTTCCACTTCGATCGCTGGTGGAATCCGGCGGTAGAGAACCAGGCCACCGACCGCGCCTTCCGCATTGGCCAGCACAAGAATGTGCAGGTCCACAAGTTCCTGTGCGTGGGTACGCTAGAAGAGAAAATCGATGAGATGATCGCGCGCAAGCAGGAGGTCGCGGCCAAGGTGGTAGGGACCGGCGAGGGCTGGTTGACGGAGTTGTCCACCGAGGAACTCAAAGAGTTGTTCGCGCTGCGGCAGGAAGTGGTGGGAGAATGATATGAGCCGTTGGGGTTACTACGACTACTTCGAGCCTTCTCGTCCGCGCGCCGTGCAGGGGGGAATTAAAGCCCAGTCCAAGCGCGGCACGTTTGGCGAAAGCTGGTGGGCCAAACGCTGGATCGCCGTGCTTGAGAGCTTCCATATTGGCTCGCGTCTGGAGCGAGGGCGGTCGTATGCGCGTCGCGGCCAGGTGCTGTCCATCAACATTGACAAAGGCACGGCGAAAGCAAAGGTGCAGGGTTCGCGTCCAACTCCTTATGCGGTGACCATCACCATTAAGGCCCTCACCACGGCTGACTGGAAGAAGCTGATACAGGCGCTGTCCAGCCAGGCGCTTTTCGCGGCCAAGCTGCTTGCAGGTGAGATGCCTCAGGATATCGAGCAGGTCTTCACAGCGGTGGGCCTGTCGCTCTTTCCCGCGGCACTCCAGGAGTTGGATACGGAATGTTCCTGCCCCGATTGGTCCAACCCCTGCAAGCACATCGCGGCGGTCTACTATCTGTTAGGAGAGGAGTTCGACCGAGATCCGTTCCTGCTGTTCTTGTTGCGGGGGAGAAGCCGGGACGAATTGGTAAAGCACTTGGGGGGCATCAGCCCGTCGCCGCAACGTGACGACACCGCGGCAAGGCAGGATGCCGGCAGTGCTTCGTCCTCGCTTGTCGCTGCTGCACCGACCGAACCATTGCCCGCCGAGGCATCACGTTTCTGGCGCGGAGCAGATCTTCCAGACGATCTGTTCGGTGAGGTGCAGATTCCCCCAGTCTCCGCAGCGTTGCCCAGGCGACTGGGAAATTTTCCTTTTTGGCGAGGTGCCGAACGATTGCCTGAGGTGCTCGAATCCCTCTATCGACAGGCGTCGCAGCGCGGGCTAGAGGCGTTCCTCGGGGAACTCAGAAAGAAAGACTCCGACAGGTAATACAGATCAGGATTAGTCGCCGGCTGTCCGTATAAACGCCCTCACGTCGTCCAGGTGAGTTTCCGTGGATGGCTGTAAGTTGTCTTGACGACTGACATGTTTGTGATGAGGAAAAGTGTCCAGATGAGTATGGTGCGGGGCATTGTCCCAGCCAATTTTTAACTCGTTTGTCGTAGTGAGCCAGTAGTAACTGTAGCGCTGCAACACTTCGCCTTCCCACTGTTCGGTGAGCCGTAGATTCGTACCATCTTTCAAATACAGAATGAGTCGGACGGTCTGCTCATCGAGTTCGAGAGGAACAATCCGTTCTATTTCGTTGCCGAATTGCCTCTCGATTTCCAGGAGCCGTTCAGTCACCCACATCGACTCTGGCTCCCCCTTGGAGGCCTTGCTGGGCGATGTCCTGCAGGGAATCGATCTCTTGAGCGACCTTCCGAGCTACAGCAGCCCAATGGTGCCACAGAATATACTCCTCGTGCATCTCGTGGCTCGCATCATCGGGCAGTCCCGTGGCATCGAGTTGGTCTAGGGTGGTCCGATACCGCTCTTCAAAATGCCGTACCTTGCTCTCGGCCAGAAAAAGCCGTTTTCTCAACTCAGCCACCCGCAACGCAACCCCGTGACGGATAATCACCTCGCGTGCTTCCGGCGGGAGAGAAGAGAAGGCCCTTTCAATTGCGGTCATGGGATCGCTGCTCATATCTTTATCCTGCTCTCAACGGTTAATGGTATCCGGCTTTCAGTCTTCTTGTAACACGAACGACGTTCGCCCGCCAACTCTCATGTGCCCAGGCGGTTGCAAGGCAGCGGGAAAACGACTAAAACGGCCCGACAAGTCCACAAGCTCCGGGCACACAAGCGTAGTTCCCTTCCTCATGTTCGGCTTTAGCGTGATACAAAAAGACTCCGATACCCAGGCGCGTCTTGGGTCGATGTCTACGATTCACGGATCAGTGAGAACGCCGGCGTTCATGCCCGTGGCGACGCAGGGAACGGTCAAAGCCACAACCCCACGCGAACTGCATGAGATCGGCACCGAGATCATTCTGGCCAATGCCTACCATCTGTATCTGCGGCCCGGTGTCGAGCTGGTCGAACGGGCCGGTGGACTACATCGCTTTATGGGGTGGGACGGTCCGATTTTGACCGATAGCGGTGGCTATCAGGTTTTTAGCCTCAAAGACTTGTGCCGGGTGAGTGAAGAAGGGGTCCGTTTCCGCTCTCATCTTGATGGCTCGACCCATTTCCTGACGCCGGAGGCAGTCGTGCGTACACAGGAACGCCTCGGCGTGGATATTGCCATGGTGCTGGACGAGTGCGTACCGGGGTCGGCCAGCTATAGTGAAGCCGCGCGCGCCAACGCCCTGACTACGCGCTGGGCTGAACGGGCGCTGGCGGCGAAGACCTGTGAGGAACAGGCGCTCTTTGGCATCGTGCAGGGGGGGACTTTTCCCGATCTGCGAGAGCAGAGTGCGCGCGCGCTCGTTGGCCTCGACTTCCCCGGTTATGCCGTCGGCGGCTTGAGTGTGGGCGAGGACCCTGGTTTGACGCAGCAATTGGCCGCGTACACCGTACAGTTTCTTCCAGAAACCCGTCCACGCTATCTGATGGGCGTGGGGATGCCCGAGCAACTGGTGCGGTACGTTGCGCTGGGATTCGACTTGTTCGACTGCGTGTTGCCCACCAGGAACGCGCGCAACGGAACCCTGTTCACCCATGCCGGGAAACTCAACATTCGTCGGGCGGCCTATGCTAACGATCCACGCCCCGTCGAGGAAGGCTGCGAGTGCTACACCTGCCGGCATTTCTCGCGCGCCTATCTTCGCCATCTGGCGGTTGCCGGAGAGATCCTCTCCGCTCGACTCAATACCCTACACAATCTGTATTTTTACCAACACTTAATGCGTTCAATGCGCGCGGCCTTGGCGGTCGGTCGTTTTGCGGCTTTCGCTCGCCCGTTTCTTGAACCGCCGGTAGCCGAGCGTGAAGAGGAAAGGGTATGGCAGATCTAGCCTACGCTCAGTCTGGGAGCGGCGGAGGACCGGGTCCGTTGGTGCAGTTCCTGCCGCTGGCCTTGGTGTTCGTGGTCTTTTATTTTCTGCTGATTCGCCCGCAACAGCAGAAGGCGAAAGCCCATCGCGAGATGATCAATAACCTGAAACGCAACGATGAAGTGGTGACCGCCGGGGGGCTCTACGGTCGGGTCGTTGAGTTGACTGAGAAGGTCGTGACCCTAGAGATCTCACATAATGTGCGAGTGCGGGTTGATCGACCACGCATCGAGGAAGTCGTCACGGCGGGGAAACCCGGCAAGGGAAGCGGGTCTGACAAAAGCGAAGGAAAGGAGAAGTGATGCCGCGGGGAATTCTCTACCGTGCGCTGCTCATCATTGTGCTCACTTTGTGGGCGGTGCTGTATCTGGTGCCCTCGTTGATGACCACTTCGCCTGAGTGGTGGCCCTCGTTTTTGCCGTCGCGCAAAATCCATCTGGGCCTCGACCTGCGAGGCGGAACCCATTTGCTGCTGAGTGTTGATCTCGAGAAAGCGATCGAGAACGCGTTGGATCAGAACGCTGAGGATCTGAGACGGGTCCTGCGTGAGGCCAATGTGACCGGCGTGGAGATTCAGCGTGTGGGCCAATCTCTGCGCTTGCGTGCGGCTACCCAGGAAGCCAAGAGCGCGGCTGAGAAAATCCTTTCCGAGCAGTTTCCCATTCTGACTCGCACCGGCGCTCCGGAACCGGCGGAAGGGGAGGTCGCGGTAGTGTTTGACCGTCGCGAGGCTCAGCGCCTGCATGAGTATGCGCTCGATCAATCGCTTGAGACTATCCGCAACCGCATCGATCAATTCGGGGTGAGCGAACCGATCGTGCAACGCCAGGGGAGCCAGGAAATTCTCGTACAGCTTCCTGGGATTCAGGATCCTGGGCGGGCGAAAGATCTCATCAAGACGACCGCGGTCTTGGAGTTCAAACTTGTCGCCGAGGATAAGGCTGCCTCTGCGGGAGACGGGACCGTCGTCCTGCCAGGGCAAGAAATGGAGCCTCTCAGCGGGCAGGTCCACAAAGTGCCCTATACCCTGGAAAAGAGGACCTTGATGACCGGGGCTGTGGTTGCCGATGCGCGGGTGCGGCCGCCGACGAACGTTGAGGGGCCGTATGTGGAACTGATTTTGAACGAGCGGGGAGCTCAACTGTTCGAGAAGATCACGAGTGAGAACGTCGGCCGGCGCCTCGCCATTATTCTCGATAACACGGTCTACTCGGCGCCGGTGATCCGTGAGAAGATCGGTGGCGGCCGTGCGTCGATCACTGGGAGCTTTGATATCAAAGAAGCTCGCGACCTGGCCATTGTCTTGCGCGCGGGCGCTTTACCGGCGCCGGTCACCATCTCTGAGGAGCGCACGGTCGGCCCTTCTCTCGGTAAAGACTCAATCAATCAGGGCATCTTGTCTTTTGTGGTCGGTGGTTCCTTAGTGATCATCTTCATGGCCGTTTACTACAAAGTTGCGGGGGTGCTGGCTGACTTGGCGGTGGTATTGAATATCCTCTATCTCCTGGCGGCGTTGGCGGCGTTCGAGGCAACCCTCACCTTGCCCGGCATTGCCGGGGTCGTGTTGACTATCGGTATGGCTGTAGATGCTAACGTGCTGATCAACGAGCGCATGCGCGAAGAGATCCGCCTGGGCAAGAACCCGCGTGCCGCGGTTGAGGCCGGGTACCAGCGAGCCCTACCGGCGATTCTCGACTCGAACATCACGACCTTTCTCTCCGGCTTGATTCTCTTTCAGTTCGGCTCGGGTCCGGTGAAGGGGTTCGCGGTCACCTTGTGCATCGGTATTGTCAGCAGCGTATTCACCGCGGTGGTTGGCACGCGGGTGGTGTATGATTACCTCCTGGCGCGGCGGCGCCTGGTGACGATAAGTGTGTGAGCGGTATGGAACTGATTAAATCTGGTACCAGTTTCGACTTTGTCCGGCTTTTCAAATGGGCGTACGGTTTCTCCCTCGCGTTGATCCTTTTGGGCCTGCTCTCTTTCTGGTATCACGGCGGGCCGAACTACGGGGTCGATTTTGCCGGTGGCCTTGTCGTGCACGTCAAGTTTACGCAGTCAACGAGCATTGCCGATATTCGTCAGGCCTTAGAGGCCACGAACATTGCCAATGTGACCGTGCAGGACTTCGGGCAAGGCGGGAACGAGTTCCTCATCCGCATGCCGATCATGGAGTCTGGCACGACGGAGCTCTCCAGCCAAGTGCAAAAAGGGCTGACTGCCAAGTTTGGCGAGCAGGCGTTCGAGGTGCGCCGCGTGGAGGCCGTCGGTCCCAAGGTAGGCAATGACCTGCGCCGTAAGGCGCTGCTCGCCGTGCTCTTTTCCACGCTGATGATGGGGGCCTATATCGCCTTTCGTTTCGAGCCGCGCTTCGGCGTTGGCGCGGCAATCGCGCTGCTTCATGATGTCTTGATCACTGCCGGTGCGCTTTCTTTAATGAATATGGAGTTCGATCTCACGGTGGTTGCCGCGTTGCTGACGGTCGTTGGATTCTCGGTTAATGACACCGTGATCGTCTGCGACCGCATCCGCGAGAACATGCGCAAGCTACGCCGAGAGAATCTCACCGCGATCATCAATCGCAGCGTGAATGAGACCCTGAGCCGGACGATCATCACCACCGGCACCGCAGTGCTGGTGATTCTCGCGCTGTTTTTCCTGGGTGGAGAGGTCATCCACGCCTTTGCTTTCGCGTTGCTGGTCGGCTTTACCATTGGCACCTATTCCTCGATCTACGTGGCGAGCCCCTTTGTCCTGTTGTTTGAAAAGGAGGGAAAGCGGAGGTGACTGCACCTGCTCGGC
>JBGPOI010000058.1:0-16040 GCA_041487975.1 Binatia bacterium
ACCTCGGGTCGCTTCCCGCGCGGAGAAACACAGAGTGTGACTTTGGCGAGATCACGCCCAGCCTTGGCGGCCTTTTCTTTCAGTTTTTCCAGACGCTCGGCGAACTCCTGCGGGCTGAACACCACCGCCGCCCAGCCGTCGCCATACTCTACTACGCGACGCAAGGCTGGGCCGGTATGGCCGCCGACCCAGATCGGTGGATGCGGGCGTTGCACCGGCCGCGGCTCGCAGCGAATATCAGAAAAGTTGTAGAAGCGGCCGGAGAAGCGAGGATTCTCGCTGGTCCATAATTCCTTCATGACCGCCACGCTCTCATCGCTGAACGCCCCGCGTTCGGCAAACGGCGCGTTCAGCACCTTGAACTCCTCTTCCATCCACCCGACACCAACCCCGAAGATCACCCGCCCGCCTGAGAGCACGTCGAGCGTCGCGACGGTCTTGGCGGTAACCACGGCGTGACGGTAGGGCAGAACCAACACCGCCGTGCCCAGACGCACTTTGCTGGTGCAGGCGGCCACGAAGCTCAGCACGCTGAGCGGTTCAAGCAAAGGCTCTTGCGGATTGAGTGGGAAAGAACCGTTGGGGCTGTAGGGGTATGGGGAAGCGATATGGGTTGGCGTGACAATATGATCGCCAACCCAGACCGAGTCAAAACCGAGCGCCTCGGCGGTCTGGGCGGTGGTACGAATATTAGTGAGCACATCGCCGCGGGCGAGCGGGCCGATATGGGGCAAGAAAGCGCCGTATTGCATGGGTATCCCTCCTTACGGGATTTCGACTAGCACATCCCGGAGGAAACGCCAACGCGCGGAGAGGACCCTCACCCTAACCGTCTTCCAGTGGGGGAGGAAAACGCGGAACCATGAATGCCGGGTAGTGGTGCAGTTTCGTGCTTGACCATGAAGACAACTGTCGGCCACTTCTGTGGTGTTACTTTGTAGGGGCTTGATTCATCAAGCCCTTTGGCGGGTCCGATAAATCGGACCCCTACGCTTCCAGACTGAAGCAAGAGTCAAACTGCACCGCTACCAATGCCGCCGGGCGTTGTCATCTTTGGGTGTTTATGCGATACGAAAAATATCCTGCATTTTTTGCAGCCGAGCCCCAAGGAGATTTGTATGGCATACCTCAGTACCGTGGACTTCTTTGAAGACAAAAACTTTCTCGACCGCTGGCAGCGCAACCTCAAGGGCGAACTCGACCTGAGCTGGATGCAGGCCAAGACTGAAAAGATTGCCGTTACGGCGGAAAACCCGCGTCGTGGCCTGACCTTCCGCGACCTCGACAAGGGCGAGTACGGCTTCACCGAGATGCCGGAACTCATACGCCAGAACCGCAGCTTCGCTCCGCGTGGCGCTGAACTGCCTTATGGGTTACCGGACCTGCAACCAGAAGTGAGTCAGAAAAGCGAGGTGTGGGCCTACAACACCGAGGGCTACTACGAAGAAGCGATGACCCGACAATGGAACGCGACGGTAGATGTGCCCTGGCACGAACTGGCCAAGTACGAGCTGCCGGATGAAATTAGCCGTGCGTACGCGCAACTCTTGACCTTCCTCACCGAAGTCGAGATGGTCGCTACCGACGTTCCGGCCGAGTGGATGGGCAAACTCAACAACAGTTTTGTCGAAGTGAAAAACTTCATGGCCACGCAAGTGATGGACGAGGCGCGCCACGCCGAGGTGTTCCGCAAACGCGCGCTCACCACCGGCTATGGCCTGATGAAGGCGAGTCCGCAGAATGAAGTGGGCCTCAAGCTCATTCGTGACTCCGATTCGTTCGCCGAGATGTCCCTGGCGCTGCACTTAGCCGGCGAGGGGTTCGTGCTGACGCTCTTTCGCTTCAGCGAGTACATTTCTCCCACCGAGGTGGACAAGAAAATGTTCCGCCTGGTGATGCAGGACGAAGCGCGGCACGTTGGCTACGGCGTCCAGCACCTCAAGTGGGTGATGCGGCACTTCCCAGAAAAACGCGAGGTGATTCACAAGCACCTGGACGAGGTGGAGAACCTACTCTTTGGTGGTGGGTATGCGGTGGAAGTGACTGAACCGTTCATCATCCTGGCGGGCAAGGGTCTGAAGAAAGAGAACATCGCACAAGGTACCAAGATCACCGCGCTCTTCCAGTTGAAACAAGTCGAGGAGTATTTCGAGCGCCTCGACAAGTGCGGCCTGCAGGAGCGACGCAAGATGAGCAAGCTGCATAACGCGCTCGAACTCACCCGCGCGTCGTTGCAGGAAGCCGGGGTGCTAGTGTAGCGTCAGGTTGTTGTCTTCGCTGTGAATCGGGTCTGTGTAGGGGCGGGTTTGAAACCCGCCCCTACCTTTTGAGGTGAGAGGCAATGGCATTCTATTTAGAAAAAGACTTCTTTGAAGACGTCGAGCTGTTCAACTTGGTAGGGAAAGTGATGAGCGGAGACCTCACGCTCCATTGGTACGATGCCAAAACCGAGCACGTGCGCGTCGCGCCGAAGGACCCGGTCCGCGGCCTTACGTATGAAGACTGCAACATCGGCTCTTACAGCTACGACCGGCTGCCGGAGCTGATCCGCCACAACTACAGTATGGCTCCGCGCGGCTCCGAGTTGTGGGGGAAGCTGCCTGATCTGGGCTACACGGTCAATCGCAAGAGCGAGGTGTGGGCCGACAATGTTGCCGCCTTGTACGAGGAGGCCAAGGCGCGCCGCTGGGCGCCGGCGGTGGACGTGCCCTGGGCGGACCTTGCCGCAGCTCCTCTCCCCGCAGTGTTGGAAACGGCGATGGCGCAACTTTGCACCTTTTTACAAGAATGCGCCACCGTGGCGATGGGTATCTCAGCCCATTGGGTCTACTCGATCAATCAGGAATTCCTCGAACTCAAGAGCTACCTGTGCGCCCAGATTCTCGACCAAGCTCGACACGTCGAAGCTTTTCGCAAACGGGCGCTGGCCGGCGGGCAAGGGCTGAAACGCGCCAGCGTCAGCGTTGAGCAGGCGCTCAAGGAGATCTTGAGTGCCGAAACCTACTCGACAGGATCGGTGGCGGGCAACCTCATGCTGGGCGGCTTTCTCCTGAGCTTATACCGCCATATGGCGGCCGTCGCTCCTTCGCCCACGGATCTCAGACTCTTTCGCTTAGTGATGCAAGACGCGGCGCGTATGGTCGCTTACGGCAGTGGGAACCTGCACTATCACCTCGCCCATCAGCCCCACCATGTTGCCTTCGTACACGATTACCTGGACGCGGCTGAGCATTGTCTCCTGGGACTGATCGGCAGCCAGGAGTGCCTGGAGCCGCTCATCATCCTCTTCGGCGGTGGTACTGCCGCCAGCCAGGTACAGGCTGGCTGTCAGCACGCTGCGTGCTTCTTGGCGCAGACCGTGGCCGAGTACTTGGAACGCTGCGAACGCGCCGGTTTGGCCGGGCGTACAGAGCGGAGCCGATTGCCGCAGTATCTTAAGCGATTAGGAATTTAGTCCGGTCTAGGGGCGGACATCCCTACAGGCTAGCGGCCTGTGCCACCAAAGAGCTAGTATTCGCTAGTGGCACAGCTGGCTCGACTGTGCTTGTCCGTCGCTGCTCGCTTGTCCTCTCCCTTCTTCCCGTGTACCATCCGGAACATGTCGTCGGGCTTTCACACGCCCTTTCGTCACTTGAAAAAAACCATCAAGCTCCCCGAGCCCCAGCTCGCTGCGGTGAAACCAACTCCCCTTCCTCCGCAGAAGGCGCAGGAGGACGGTCAAACCGAGGAAGAATTCTTCTGGAGCGAGATGCAAAATGTTACCCCGCTCAAAAAAGACGGACATAAACGTGTCAGCGGGCCGCCGCCCACGCTCGCGCGACGGACGCAAACGGATGAAGCCGAAGCTCTAGCTGAACTGTACGATTTGGTCGCCGGCCGTACCAGCTTCGACATTACCGATACCGATGAATACATAGAAGGCTGTGTCAGCGGGCTGGACACAGGCCTGGTGCGGAAGCTGCGGCAAGGCGACTTTTCCCGTCAGGCGGCGCTCGACCTGCACGGGATGACCGTGGAGGAGGCGCAGGCCGAGGTCGAACAGTTCCTCATGAAGGCCGTGCGTGCCGGGTTGCGCTGCGTGTTGCTCATTCACGGTCGCGGCCGGAACTCGCCGGGCCAGGTTCCGGTTCTCAAAGATCGCGTAAAGGGATGGCTGACACGGAGCAAGTTAGCCAAGATTATTCTGGCTTTCTCGACGGCTCGGCCCCATGATGGTGGGCCTGGTGCATTGTATGTGTTGTTGCGGCGAGAGCGCGATCGGAAAAGGCTGCCAGTTATTGTGCTCGAAGGAGCGAAGCGGTAAACGAACGCGAGGTACACATGAGCGGGGCAGTGAGTCAGCGTATCCCCCAATTAGTCTACGTCGGCGCCGGCGGCAATATTTTCACCTTGGTCCCGACCGACGGACGGATGCGGCAACTGACCTGGAACTGGGAGGAGGACGGCGCCAACCGTACGGATGCGGCGCGCCTCATTCATGCGTGGCCCGCTTGGTCCCAGGACGGAAGCCGGGTCGCCTACTTCGGCTGGCGTGAAACGGCTGACGAAGCGCTCGAGGCCAGCTTGTATGTGGTCACCGCCGATGGAGTTGAGTCGTGGGAACTGGCCGGCCTGTCCGGGGGACTGCCGATCTATGGGAACTGGTCTCCGCGGGCGGACGCCTTTGCGGCCTTGGTTCAGCGTGGCGAACAACACCTGTCGCTCGAAATTGCTTCGCTGGCCCATCCCGGGAAAACCACCCCGCTCGTCGGTGGCGCGCCACTCTTCTGGTCCTGGTCTCCGCGTGGCGACCTGCTCGCCGTGCATGTTGGTGGGAGTCGTCGCGAGGGGGCGGAGGCGCGGGTTGTACTGATTGACGCGACTTCCGGGCAGAGCGTGCGTGAAGTGTCGGACCGTCCCGGCGAGTTTCGCGTGCCGGCGTGGTCTCCCCACGAAGACCTGTTAGTGTACGTCGAGCAGGGAACCAATGGCAGCGAGACGCTTTTGCTCTACGATGTCAAAACGGGGGAAAAGGGGCCGGTGGCAATCACCAGTGGAGCAACCGCCGCCCTCTGGTCGGCGGACGGTCGCTTCCTCGCTTTTGCCAGTACGACACGACCAGGGTCCCTGCTCTTTTCCCAGATCAGGGTCTTGGATCTTACCAGTGGGCGAGTCTCCACCGTGATGGACGAAGCGGTAACTGGATTTTTCTGGTCCGCGCAGGGAGACATCCTGCTCTATCTCACTGTTGACGCGCAGCGCAGTCATCTGCGTTGGCATTGCCTGAATCGAGAGAGCAAGGAGACACACGAACTCGCTCGCTTCTTGCCGAGCCGCGAGCAGACATTTATTCTATCGTTCTTTGACCAGTATGCCGGCTCGCACCCGCCACTCGCACCGGACGGCAGTGCTCTCGCCTTTGCTGGCTATCTCGTTGGCCCCGGCCGACTCGACACAACTACACCGTCGCAGGTTTACGTGCTGCCGCTTGATCGCTCGGGCGATTCCCGCCCAGTCGCGACCGGCCAGTTCGTCTGCTGGGATTTGGCGTAACCTTTTTCCCTTCGACCAGCTCAGGACAGCGAGGAAATTTGCTTTCTACAATTTTTGTAACCTCAGTCCTCAGTCCTTATTACTTTCTACGGCATCTGTTTCAGCGCCCACATGATGAGATCGGCGGTGCCTTCTTCGCCCCACACTCCTGAGTCAATCAACAAATTGTAATGACTCGGATCGCGCCAATCGCTGTGGTAGAACGTATGCACATAGTCGGCCCGTAACCGGTCCATGCCGATAATGCGCCGCTCGGCCTCGGCATGCGTAAGCCCCTCAGCTTGCATGACCCGTTCGGTGCGCACAGCCAGAGGAGCAAAGACAAACACGTGCAACACACCGGGACGCCCAGCCAGAATGTGATTTCCTGCCCGGGCAACGATGATGGCCCGGCCTTCTTTGGCAACGTCCTCGATAATCGACCTGGTCATGCGCATGAGCTGGGCATCAGTCAGCCATAGGGGAGGGGGGATTTCATAAGCGGACTCGAATCCGCCCATGCCAAAAAGTCCGACCATGCGCTCGATGATGGAATCGACTCGCTCGTCTTTGGCATCGATGTACTCCTCAGACACCTTGTACTGTGAGGCGATCTTCCGGACGATTTCCTTTTCCCACACCGTCCAGTTCAGCCTGCGGCCGAGGTCGCGGGCAATCCGACTGCCGCCGCTGCCATACTGTTGAGAGATTGTGAGCATCGACTTGGCTGAGGGATTCATACCCACCTCCTGAAGGAGCAATCAGCAATTAGCCGTCAGCTTTCAGCGCAAAAAGTATCCAGTAGACGGCTCACCATATGTCAAAACGCGGGGAGGTACAAACTTATTTTTTGCTGACGGCTGAAGCTTCTTACTGGGACAGGAAGACGAACACCCGCCCCACGGCGACCTTGTCCATAATGATTTGGCCGGAGGCGCCAATGGCGAAGTCAGGAATCTTATCGCCGTTCACATCCCCGGGCGAGGCGATCGAATAGCCGAACGTCGCCCCTTGATGCGGATAGGGGTCATCGAAGGTGGTGAGATGGCGGCCATCCTGGCCGTTGAAAAGGAAGACCTCCCCTTGCACGTGGAACTGATCCACCGTCTGAAACGGAGCACCGACCAGAATCTCTGGCGCTCCATCCTGATTGACATCGGGGCCCTCGGTGACCACATACCCGAAACCGGCATACGGTCTGGGCACGGGATTGTTCAAAGGAAAGAGCATCTTGCCATCCACCCCACTGAACACATAGGCCACCCCCTGGGCAGGGTTCGTGCCAACGTCTTTGTAGGGCGCACCAATCAGGATGTCCGGCACGCCATCTTTGTTGAGGTCCCCGCCTGACGCGACCCGCCAGCCAAAGACCTCGCCCGCGAGTGGCTGAGGATCATCCAGGGTATAGAGTAGTTTCCCATCTTTGCCATTGAAGACATACGCTCTGCCTTGCACGGTAACCTTGTTCACCGCGGTGTACGGTGCACCGACGAGAATGTCCGGCACGCCGTCTTTGTTCACGTCACCAACACCGACCACCGACCAGCCGAAAGCCGACCCTCCCGACGCTTGCGGCGGCGCCAAGGTGCGGAGAAGCTTACCGTTCTGTCCGTCGAACACAAACGCTTTGCCTTCTCCATCCTGGGCAAACGCGCCGATAATCAGATCGGGAATCCCATCGGCGTTGAGGTCGCCGAGCGAGGCCACCGACCAGCCAAAGCCTGCTCCTATTTGTCGCTGCGGCGCCTGGAAAGTGTGGAGGAGCTTCCCGTCTTTGCCGCTAAAGAGGAAAGCCTTACCGCTGCCTTCTTGGCCGAACGCGCCGACCAGTAGATCCGGTGTGCCATCTTTGTTCACATCACCGGCGGCCGCGACCGCGAAACCAAAGGCCGCCCACGACACAGGCGTGGGATCTTCGATCGTCAACAGCAGCTTCCCGCTTTGCCCACTGAAGACGAAAACTCGCCCCTGGTGATCATTGCCACTCACGGGTTGGTCGTAAGCGCCAATGATGTAATCGGAAACTCCGTCTCCATCAAGATCTCCGGCGACTGCCATCGAGGAGGCAAAGCCGGAAAAGGGGAGCCGAATCGGGTTGTCGAGGATCATCACGCGGGCACCCGCTGGAGCTGAAAGGCCACAAAGCGCAAAAAGAGCGAGCAAGACACAAAACCATACACTGCGATAAGAATACATGTCAGGGTTCCTCAAAAAGAATTACAGGTGAATCACAGAATCGAAGAGGTTAAGGAGCGGAGAGAAAGGAGAATACCGCTGATCCCCAGCGCCGGGGTTTTATATCGTAGCCCGGGCAGGCTGTCAAATCGGAATTTGTGGGTCGCCAACGCTGTGAATTTTTTCATGAGCGATGTCTCTCTTAATTGAACAACCTGAGATGATATCCAACATTGGACCGTCGTTGGTGAGGGTAGGTCGCCGTCCTTGGCAGTTCACAGTTTACTTTTATTTCACAATCGACGCGGGAGTCGATCCCGAGGCCGCCATCTAATGCAATCGTTGCCGTCACCGCCAAAGATGAATATCATTGCCTTCCTTGATACGCTCGGTTAGGCAATCTAGCGTTTTTGCTCTTTCTCCGACTTCGTGGGGGAAGGAACCCAGGCACAAGCACCTATGCAGAATCAATTGACTCCCATCGAGTTCCGCCGACGGTTTGCAAATGCTTTCCAACCGCGCCCCTGGCTCTATTGGAGCGACCTGTTGGCGTCAGCAGGAGTTGGCTGGGTCGCGTTCCTGGTAGGCGCACGGGCGCAGCTTGGTTCTCTCCTGTATCTGACGGCGACGGTCGTTGCGGTGACGGCGTTCCTCCGGGCGGCAATTTTCATCCACGAACTCGCCCACCTGAAACGCGGGGCTCTGCCAGGGTTCGAGACGGCGTGGCATCTGCTGGTCGGCTTTCCTTTCATGTTGCCGAGTTTGATGTACGTAGGTTCTCACCGTGATCACCACCGACAAACGACGTTCGGCACGATCGCTGACCCGGAGTACGCGCCCATAGCCAGATGGAGTGGTTTGCGGATTGCCTGGTTTGTCGCCTCCGTGCTTGCTGTGCCTCCACTGCTTATGTTGCGTTGGGGTGTGGTCGGGCCGCTGTCCTCCCTCATACCGCCGCTGCGCCGCCTGGTGGTCGAGCGCGCCTCAACGCTGGTAATCAACCCAGACTACCGCCGCCCGACTCCACAAGGGCGCCAGGCCGCCCGCTGGATGATTCAGGAGACCGCCACGACAACAGTCTTCTGGCTCGCCGTGATCGGTGGGCGCATGGGTTGGCTTGCTCCCCGCTGGCTGCTGCATTGGTATATCGTCGCCGCCGGCGTTCTGCTGGTCAACCAAGTTCGTACCCTTGCGGCGCATCGTTATGACAACGATGGTGCCCCGTTAGACTCGACCGGGCAGCTCCTTGATTCGGTGACCCTGAACGGATGGCCGATCCCAACAGTCCTCGCGGCGCCCCTCGGCCTGCGTTACCATGCACTTCACCATTTCCTACCTACCGTGCCGTACCATAGTCTCGGTACGCTGCATCGACGTCTGCTGGCAGAGTCGCCTTCGGACTCTCCGTACCGCCGGACCCAATCCGGTGGCATTCTCGTCACGGTGCACGATCTCTTGCGACAAACACCCAGTGATGCCAGTGGGCTCAGCACAGGTCGTACCAATTTGCGTTCCATGGAGTAACATCCGAGTGTCGCTGCTCGCTTGGTTCGACCAATCTCACCACAGGCTTCGCCTTCGCTCACGCGGAGCCTGTCCTGAGCATAGTCGAAGGACTCAGGATGAACGGAAAACCCGTTCGTGCTGAGCTTGTCGAAGCGTGAACGGGAACGGCTATGACGGTGCGCTTCTTACCGAATAAACTGCAACTTCGTATCGGAGACCCGCGCAGCCACCTTGGGCTGAGAAACTGGCATAGGGTTCAGAAATGTCACGGCTGTCACGCCGGTCCCCCGGACGTGCTGTGGGGTATGCTCGGCAGGAGACAGGTCGGTTGGGGAAACGATCTCAAAAGGCGATAACGCCCACACACGACGGGGACGCAGATCGAGCGCCAATGCCACGAGAAAATGAAAGGGCTGTGGGAGATCAGCCAGAGGATCGTTGCGCACTAAAACACGCTCAAGCCGCACCTGCCCTTCCATCTCCGCATTCTTGAGGTGAAACGCGCCAGGCACCTCATAGCCTGGGTCACGCGGTTCCTTGGTCTGTCCGTCCAGCGACAGTTCGAACGTGCGCGACTCGTATTCCTTCTTTCCTTGCCGCTTGACCACCATCCACTGTATCCGCCTCCCTTTTGGGGTGGTGAGATCAACACCATACAGAGGGAAACTTTCTTGCAAAGCGAAAAACTCGAGGCGACGGAGCACGAGGGAGGACCCTGCCTCGTGCATCCAGCTATGCGTGGCGGCCAGTGTGCCGTGCACGGTGACGGGTTCTGTCATGCCGTTCACCCACAGGGTTCCCTCGACCGGAACCGCTGCCGCCAGCAGATCGAGCGCATAGCCGGGTGGAGAGAGTGCCTCTGACCATACGGCTGGACCGTCCGGACGAAAGCGCAAGTCCACACGAACGTTGCGTTTGTTGACCTGGATGTGGTAGGCAGGGTCGTGCAGATCGAGCAAGCTCGCGCCAATCTCGATATGCAAACGGTCTGGCGAGAGGTTCCAGTTGCCTTCGCGCCGGCCATTGGTGAATCGGTAGGTTTGACCATCAGGTGTGACAATGTGACCAAAGGCTGCGGCGTTCCGGTCCCCAAGGCCGATGTTGGTAATGAGGAACTCGGCGAACAGCAGGTACCCCGAGTCAAATTGTGCAGTGAACTCCCAGAGCTCAGAAGCAAATTCCCCAGGCAAAAGATGCGCTGCGGGGTTTCCCCGCGTGTCATCCGCCGCGCTGGGAGCTACGGCAAACAGGAGAAGCAGCAGAAGAGATCCGAACCTGAGTCGTGCCGTCTTCCCTCGCTCTCTATCCTTGCTCCACACGTCGATTCCTTCTCTTTGCCTCATTCACCCGTTCCCATAGCGAAGCGGTCTTATCATATGGGGAGAACGTCGGATAGGTTTACCAGATTTGATAGCGAGGAGTGATTTGGGCGCATTACGCTTTTGCGGTCAAACCCAAGGATGGACCACTGCAGACCACCTTCGGGCGCGTGACCCTGACCTGGGTGAAGTCAGAGGAGAAGTGGCTGGGGATGGGCTTTCACGTGTCGCGGCTTTCGGTCGGTGCCTAGCTCGCGCCACGCACAGATGATACACATCACCCTGCGACTGTCCATATCCATTGAGGAAAAGTAATTATGTAGGATATCTCAAGAAAGGAGGAGAGCGATGTCCAACGACTACAAATTCATTGACAGCGACGCACATGTAATAGAGCCGCGCGACATGTTTGAGAAATATCTCGAGCCAAAGTACCGCTCACAGATGCCGGTAGCGTGGGCGGATTATCAGGGAGAGCCCCTGGCCTTCGGCTTTGAAATCCGCATCCCGGCGCCCTCTGGTGGCGAGTATGTCATGCCGTTCGGGAATGATCCCCTGACCGGCGTGAACAGTATTGACGCCCATTCACACTTTGCCTCGCTCGAGGCTGGCTCTCGTATCGCCCTACCGGGGCATGATGAAGCCTACGCCGATTTTGCCCGGCAAGGATTCCCGCCGGAGATGTACAAGCTGGCGATGGAGCGCACCGGCATCGACTACATGGTGGTTTACCCGACCGCCGGGTTGCTGACGACCGCAGTGCCTGAACTGCCGGCAGATACTGCCGCCGCCTATCGTCGGGCGTATAACAACTGGCTCCACGATTTTTGCGTGGCTGCGGGCGGGCGTGTCTTGGGAGCAGCGGCGGTGGACCTGCGCGACGCGGAAGAAGCCGCCCGCGAGGCGCGCCGCTGCGTCAAGGAGTTTGATTTTAAGGCGGTCTATATCAATCCCGTGCCAGTCTGTGAGCATCGTCTCTACGACGACTTCTATGAGCCCCTGTGGAAGACGCTCGAAGATCTTGACGTGCCGCTCGCCATTCACACGGGGACGGGCACGGCGGCGGACCAGATGCTCTACTACTATCTGCCGCGCCTGCGCACGGCGCAGACGACGGTCGCGTTCACTATGGGCAACATGCTGGCCTGCACGGCCTTGATCATGGGCGGCGTGTTGGAGCGCCATCCGCGGTTACGGGTTGTCCATCTGGAGTCGGGGGCAGGCTGGGTGCCGTTTTGGCTCGACCGGCTCGCCGCCAGTGTACAAGGCGGATTCCGGGGATTGGATATTCCTGGGCTCAAGAGGCGCCCAGTCGATTATTTCAAACGTCAGTGCTTTATTTCGGCTGACCCTGATGATCCGGGCATCAAGCAAGTTATCGACTATCTCGGTGATGACAACATTGTAACGGCGACAGATTTTAGCCATCCCGAAGGACGGCGCTACGCAGTGGCAGTAAAGGAACTGATGGAACTGCCGGACGTGTCGCTGGGAAGTAAGAAGAAAATCATGTGGGACAATGCGCTGAAGTTGTATCCGATTCGACTGTAAGCGATCCCATTCCCATTTACGTGGCAGGGAATAATCCCCGCGTCCTCAACTTTGCCGAGCAGGTCATGGCGCGGTACTAATGAAGCAATGCTCGTTCATACTTGGACGGGGCTCGGTGACGACCGGGTGGTGCTCCGCAAACGGAGTCGAAAGCCCCTTCAACTGCTGAGGGCCAAGATCTCTACACTCGAACAATGGTTGTTCCCTACAGCAGCGGATTATAGCGAAGCGGCGGAGAAGGAACCAGCTTGAGCAGGGTGGGTTGACGCTGGAGCGGTGGACACATAGTTTTGCCCTCATCGTTTCTCGTCTCGGTGTGATAGAGAGAAACCCTTCTCAGTTGGGATTAGTACAACCAGCATGTCTCTTCTTCTCGTCTTCGCACGCGCGTATCCCAGGCAGAGCCTGGTCATGCTCGCGTGTTTGCTCCTCGCAACCGTAGCCGAGGGTATCGGTCTTTCGAGCTTGCTCCCGCTCCTCAGCCTTGCCGCTCAAGCCGGCGCGGGCGCCAGTACCGGTCCTGACAGTCCTGTTGGGCAAGGAGGGCTTGCGCACGTGGCCGGTGACCTTTTGCTGTCGGTCGGTCTCCAACCGAGTATCGGCCTCTTGCTCGTGCTCATCGTGGGCGGTATGACCCTGAAAGCCGGATTCGTCTTACTGGCGCAGAAACAAATAGGCTACACAGTTGCTCAGGTGGCAACCGACCTGCGGCTGGCACTCATCCGTGCGCTGCTGGCGGCGCGCTGGGAATATTATGTCCGTCAGCCGGTGGGGAGCCTCGCCAATGCCTTTGCCACCGAAGCCTCTCGCGCAGCGCAAGCCTACCTCTACGGAGCGACGATCACGACCCTGATAGTCGAGGCGGTGCTCTATACGTCTCTTGCCATCGCCGTCTCCTGGCAGGCGACCCTCGTGGCAATGGGGGTCGGGGTGCTGATCGCGTATGTGTTGCACCACCTCGTGCGCCGGTCGCGCCGGGCGGGGGCACAGCAGACAAAATTGTTGAAGACAGTGCTGGCGCAGCTTACGGATGTCCTTTATGCGGTCAAGCCGCTCAAGGCTATGGCTCGTGAATCCTTGATTGGCCCCTTGCTGGAAGGGGAAACGCAACGTCTGAATCGAGCTTTTCAGCGCGAGGTGCTGAGCAAAGAGATGCTGCGCGCGCTGCAAGAGCCGCTGGTGGTCGCGTCGCTGGCCGGTGGCCTCTATATCGCGTTGACCCGCTGGGCATTGCCGCTAGACAGCCTCATCCTACTAGCTGTGTTGTTTGGCAATCTGCTGAATAGCCTGAACAAGGTGCAGAAGCAGTACCAGCAGATGGTCTCTTACGAAAGCGCCTTTTGGTCCATACGCGCGACCATCGATCAATCCGAAAGGGAACGCCAGACGACGCACGGGAGGAAAAAGCCGGTTCTGAAAAGCGCGATTCACCTCAACCAGTTGAGCTTTTCTTACGGAGATCAGCTGGTCCTGCACGGAGCCTCGCTCACCATACCGGTTGGCCGGGTGACGGCGATTATTGGACCTTCCGGCGCCGGTAAGACGTCCATCGCGGATCTGCTCATCGGCTTGGTGCGACCGCAGGCCGGCGACGTCTGGATCGACGACGTGCCGTTGAGCGAGGTGGACCTCAAGGGTTGGCGTCAGATGGTGGGGTATGTGCCGCAAGAGACGTTCCTGCTGCATGAGAGCGTGTTGGTGAACGTCACGCTGGGAGATCCGGACCTCACGACAGCGGACGTGGAATCCGCCCTCCAGGCTGCAGGCGCTTGGGAGTTCGTGGCCGCTCTGCCTGAGGGAATACACACTGCGGTGGGAGAGCGCGGAGCGCGATTTTCTGGGGGACAGCGCCAGCGTATCGCCATCGCCAGGGCGCTGGTACACAAACCACAATTCCTCATCCTTGATGAAGCGACCGCTTCTCTCGACCCGGAGAGTGAAGCCGCAATCTGTACGACTGTCCAACAGTTGCGTGGCGCGATGACAATCCTCATCATCTCCCATCAACCGGCTCTGCTCCGGGTGGCCGACACGGTCTACCATCTGGAAGGTGGCACGGTGAAGCCACTTGAGCGACTGATGAATCGACAGTCAGTCAGAGCTGTCGCCACTTAACTAAACCCCATGGCAAAATAAAGCTTTCAAAAATTTTTGACCATCGCAGCTTGCCTTATGGGTAACACCGCCAAGAGAACCGACGAACGGCGCAACGATATTTTTTTCGGACCGCTGGAAAGACCGGCGCTGCAGTGGCTTTGCTCACATATGCCGGCGTGGGTCAATCCCGATATTCTCACAGCTATCGGCCTATTCGGCGGACTTGTCATCGCCGCCGGCTATTGGCTCAGTCAGCTCGATAAAAATTTTTTATGGCTGGTGGATTTTGGCTTCGTCGTGAATTGGTTCGGCGATAGTCTGGACGGGAGTCTGGCACGGTATCGAAAAATCGAACGATTCCAGTACGGATATTTTGTCGATCATACCGTAGATACATGTACGCAAACCCTGATCTGCATCGGCTTAGGGTTATCACCGTTCGTCGGTTTTAATTACGCCATGTTGGCGCTAGTCGGCTATTTACAACTCGGCATTTTAACGTATGTGAACGCAGCCGTGACGGGTGTCTTTAAAGTTTCTTACGGCAAAATCGGGCCCACGGAAATTCGTGTCGTCATTATCGGCGCGAACGCGCTCTTTTATTTCGCCAGCAATCCGATGATTGATTTGTCAGTTATCAATATGTCGCTTTTTAATTTACTCGTTCTTAGCGTGGCCGTGGGATTTTTCATTTACTTCATTGTCTTCACGTTCATGCAGGCCGTGGAATTAAACAAGCAAGATCGAGCGCCAAAAAATAAAATATTCGCGCGGTAAAAACCGCAACGGCGTACGCACGGACGCCTTGCCTCACAGAGTTGTGAGCGAATCATGATGAATGAATTTATCTCGAAAGCCGTTGTCATTGCTTTAAACACAGAGCCTGTCGGTGCTGCTTATGATTCTATATATGGCGGAGAAATGCTGTTAAATCGAGCTTTACTAGCTCTGTCCAAATCCGGCATACGATTTGTCAAGATCATTTGTCATGACGGTCAGCGAGGAAAAATTGAAGCAATGATAGCTTCGGTGCGAAAGCGAATTGCCTTTGCATATGAAATTGGGGAATTAAGACCTGCTGAAATTCTCTCAGAAAAAATTTCTTATGCCGTTGAAAAATGGCATGACTCATTTTTGCTGTTCGAAACGGATAAGATCGTGCATCCAACATTTTTCGATCAGGCTGGGCAATTCAATTCGGCGCAAGAACCTGTACTGTTTGTTTACAAAAATATCGAGTTGCATGATGGCCAAATTCGCTTTGCTGCCCCATTTGCCGAGAAATTCAAAGTGATCTTTCAAAGCCCGAGCGCATTCACGAAAATCGCCTTAAGCAAAGACGTTTTTCACAATGCCATTTTCGCTTTAGCGACGTCTCCTGCCGTTGAAATTTCCTCCGACTTAAAAAACGGCATCATCAGCACGGACATTGCCGTTTGCCGTCGCTCCGATTTGCAAAATATAGCCTGCAAAAATTTCGCTGAAATGATCCAGCGCTGGAACGACAAAAAATTGCTGGCGATTGGATTCGTAGAAAAAGCTTGGTGGCTGAAAGTGACCGGAAAAGAAAGTGAAGAACAGATCAGGGAATTTTTTTGGCAAATTGCTTTCAAAGAAATCAGCGGAGAATTTTCGAAACTCGTGAATGCCAAACTTTCCAAACCGATGACATTTCTTTTTGTTCGTTTGGGATTCAGTCCGAATGCAATTAGCATCATCGAACTTATTTTGTTCCTGGTATCCTCGGCATTTTTATTAGTCAATCAATATTGGGCAATGGTTGCCTTCGCCGTCATTTGGCAATTTGCCGCGGGGGTTTTGGATCGCTGCGACGGCGAGACGGCGCGCGTGCGTAATTATGAATCGGAGGCCGGAGCGCGC
>JBGPOI010000059.1:0-15979 GCA_041487975.1 Binatia bacterium
GCGAAGGAAATGCCCAGTTCTCTGGCGACCGCGACCACAGCGAGAGCATTCAACGCGTAGTGACGTCCGGGAAGGTTCAGATGCAGTTCACCGAGCCGCTCGTCCCTATGCCACACCTCACAGAAGGTCGTCAGGTCCGAGACCTTCAGGTCGCGAGCGATAAATTCCGCCTCGGGACTGAGACCGTAAGTCACAAATCGTTTGCGCACATGGGGGAGAAGGGCGCGCACGTTGACGCTATCCAGGCACAAGATCGCCCGACCATAAAAAGGCACGCGGTTGATAAACTCCAAGTACGCAGCCTTGACTTTCTCCATATCGCCATAAAAGTCGAGATGCTCGGGGTCAATGTTGGTCACCACAACGATGGTCGGGGTCAGTAACAGAAAAGTGCCGTCGCTCTCATCCGCCTCGGCGACGAGAAATCGGCCCTGCCCCAGCCGGGCGTTTGAGCCCAGCACGTTGAGTTTGCCGCCGATTACCATGGTCGGATCGAGGTGAGCCTGAGCCAGGACCGCGGCCACCAGCGAAGTGGTCGTAGTCTTGCCGTGGGTACCGGCCACCGCGATGCCATATTTGAGCCGCATCAACTCGGCCAGCATCTCGGCCCGCGGGATGACCGGGATCATCAGTTCACGAGCGCGGACAACTTCCGGGTTGGCGTATTTCACCGCCGAGGAGATGACGACCACGTCCACTTCAGAGGTCACCTGCTCAGCTCGATGACCATAGGAGATGCGAGCGCCCAGAGTAGTCAAGCGCCGTGTGGTCTCCGACTCCGTCACGTCCGAGCCACTGACTTGGTAGCCCAGGTTGAGCAACACCTCAGCGATGCCGCTCATGCCAATGCCCCCGATGCCAACGAAGTGGATGCGGCGATTGGTGTCGAACAGCACCTGGCCTTCGCTGTTGCACGCAGTGGCAGGCGTCAAGTTGACAGCCGGACTTTGGACTGTGGACCTGGGCCCTTGGACTATTATCGACATGCACCCTCCAAGTCTATTCGTCCAGTTTGCGGTAAACACGCCAGACACTCACGCACGACGGTGGCGGTTGCGTCCGGACGACCGAGAGCAGCCGCCGCGCGAGCCATGTCTTCAAGCTGCCGGCGGTTGGTCATGAGCGTACGGATGACCTGGCTGACTCGCTCAGGCGTGAGTTCGGCATCAAGGAGCAGGTGAGCGGCGCCAGCTTGTACCAGCACTTCAGCATTCGCGCGTTGATGATCGTCAGCCGCATAGGGGTAGGGGATCAGAATAGCCGGCTTCCCCAGCGTAGTGAGCTCGGCCAAGGTTGTTGCTCCAGCCCGGCAAACGACCAGGTCGGCGGTCGTATACACCTCCTGCATGTTGTCGATGAAAGGAACGACGGTGGCACCTACGCCCAGCCGGGCATAAGCGGCGCTGACCTCAGCATAATCGGCTTTACCGGTCTGATGAATCACTCGCAAGCCTTTCCCCACAAGGGCCAAAGCCTGGGGGAGCATCTGGTTGAGGCGGCGCGCGCCCGCACTCCCGCCGAAGACTAACAAGGTAAACTCGGTCGATGAGGGAGACGGATGCGCTTGAGAAGCCGGACCGTTCCAGCGTACCGGATTGCCTGTGTATACCGCCTTGTGTGAAGGAAAGAAGTGCGCGGTCCGGGGAAAACCTACACACACGCGGGTTGCGAATCGGCCTAGTAGTCGGTTAGTGAGCCCGGGAATCACATTTGGTTCGAGGAGGACGCACGGCACGCGCCGGGCCCAACCGGCCAACACTATCGGGCCGGAGGCATACCCGCCGATACTGAAGATCAAGTCAGGGGCAAATTCGCGTACGACGCGCCAAGCCGCCTTCAGCCCGCGTAATGCTGCCCACAGCGCGCGCGCGGCACCCCACCAGCTTCGCCCACGCAGTTGCTCTGCCGGAATGAGACGTAAGGGAAAACCCAGCCGCGGAATCACCTCTTTCTCCATCCCACTGGCCGTCCCGACGAACAGCACCTCGGCTCCAACTTCGCGCCGTACCGCCTCAGCTACCGCGATACCCGGGAACAAATGTCCGCCCGTGCCACTGGCGGCGAGGAGCAAGCGTATTCCTCTAGGCATAGGTGCGATTCTCCCTGGGAATCTCCCGCGAAAGACTGAGCAGCACGCCGGCATACACCAAAGCCATGACCAGCGACGAGCCCCCATAACTAATAAATGGCAACGGCAATCCCTTTGTCGGCAGCAGGCCGAGCACCACGGCCATATTGAGTCCCGCCTGACACACTAGCAAAAATGTATAGCCGAAAGCCAACAGGCGACCGAACGGCTGAGGGTGACGGGCGGCGATGCGTAACCCCCGCAGGCCCAGCAACGTGAAAAGGGAGAGGATACTGACCGTCCCCCACAGCCCGGTTTCCTCGCCAACCACGGCAAAGATAAAATCGGTGTGTGCTTCCGGCAGATAGAACATTTTCTGCCGGCTCTCTCCCAAGCCGACGCCCTTGACCCCCCCAGCGCCAAAGGCGAGGAGCGACTGGTTGAGTTGATAGCTTTTCCCTTGCTTGTGCGCAGTGGGATTGAAAAAGGAATCCAGACGGTCGCTGCGATAGCTGGCGGTCACGATGGCAAAGACGAGCAGTACTACACCACACGCGGCCAGAGCCGCGAGATGCTGCACCCGAGCGCCCGCGACATAGAGCAAGGCAAAAAGGATCATGCTGACGAACACCGCGCCACCCAAGTCCGGCTCCATGACAATCAGCACCACCGCCGTGCCGACTACCAGCAGGGGAGGGAGGAGACCATGGATAATACTAGTAACCCGTTCGGCCTTCTTTGCCAGAAAATGGGCGAGGTACAGGACTACCGCGCCTTTCGCGAGTTCCGACGGTTGAAAGTTGAGCGGTCCCAGATCGATCCAGCGATGGATCTTGCCTTGCGCCACGCCCGGCATAAACACGATCAGCAAACCGAGAAAAGCAAAAACGAGAATGGGATAGGCGAAGCGGCGATAAGCAACCGAGGACAGGGAAATTGCAATACCAAGGCCGCTGCTCCCCAGCACCAGAGCGATTTGGTGCTTCCAGACGAAGCGATACGGGTCGCCGAAATGCTCGAACGCATAGAAATAGGTGGTGTTGAAGACCATCACCTCGCCGACCAACAGCAGCAAAACCACCGCCAACAGCAGCCAGGGATCGATTGGCCTGCGCAGTTCCTGTGAAGCCATAGTGCTGGGTTGGTTAGTCGTCATAACATCTCAAGCGATCAGCGGGGCGGCCTCATTGTCACACTTCACTGACTTCACCGTAATTTGAGCGTGCTCAGCGCAGCCAGGGCGCAGATGAGCGACACAATCCAAAAGCGCACGATAATCTGCGGCTCGGGCCACCCCAGCAACTCGAAATGGTGGTGCAGTGGAGCCATGCGGAAAATCCGCTTCCGTCTGAGCTTGTACGACACTACCTGAAAGATGACCGAGGTTGCCTCAATCACAAAAACGCCGCCAGCCAGGACCAATACGATCTCCTGTTTGCTGATCAGGGCCGCTACTCCCAAAGCCGCCCCTAGCGAGAGCGATCCTACGTCACCCATAAACATCTGCGCCGGGTAGGCGTTGAACCAGAGGAATCCAAGCCCAGCCGCGGCTAAGGCGCCACAGAATACGGCCACCTCGCCAGAGCCGGCAACGTAGCTCACCTGTAGATACTCGGCGATCTTCACGTGCCCGCTGACGTAGGTGAAGATCGCGTAGGTTGCACTGGTGATCATGACCGGTCCGATGGCCAGGCCATCGAGTCCGTCGGTGAGATTCACCGCGTTCGAGGCGCCGACCATGACCAGCGCGGCAAAAGGAATATAGAACCACCCGAGGTTCGGTCGTACATCCTTGAAGAAGGGAACAGGCACGGTGCTGTCAAATCCGGACAGGAACAACAACAGGCAAGCCGCCACGGTGGCGAGCACAAACTGCGCCGCCAGCTTCTGTCTCCCCGTGAGGCCGCGGGAGTTGCGCCGTCTGAGCTTCCGATAATCGTCGGCGAACCCAATCAGACCGAAACCAAGTGTGACACCAAGAGCAAGCCACACGTAGGGATTGCTCAAATCCGCCAGCAGGAGCGTTGCCAAAGTGAGCGAAAAGAGGATGAGCGCGCCGCCCATGGTTGGGGTGCCGGCTTTACTTTGGTGCGAGGCCGGACCATCGGGGCGAATCTGCTGACCGACCTGCAAGGTCGTCAGGCGAGCAATCAACCAGGGCCCGAAGAGAAACGATACACTCAATGCAGTAATGGCCGCCAGGAGCGTGCGGAACGTGATATAGCGAAACACGTTGAACGCCGAATGGCTGGTGTGCAAGGGGTAAAACAGCGCGTATAACATCAGGCCTCCCCACCGGGGAGAGTGAAAAATGCATAATACCAGACGAAGAAAGAACAGACAGTGACTGTCATTCACGTCCCTCGCCATACACTAGCCGCAGGCAATTGCGCACTTCTTCACGATCATCGAAATGGTGTTTGGTGGTGCCGATGATCTGATAGTCCTCGTGACCCTTGCCGGCGATAACCACCACGTCTCCTGACCGTGCGCCGGTCAGAGCGGCACGGATCGCCGCCCGGCGATCCGCCATCACCAGATACCCCCGCTGCAGACTCGCGATCGCTTCCGTTTCAAGGACCTTGCTCTGTCCAGCTTGGATTAGCCCAGCCTCGGCTTCGGCGATGATTTGCCCTGGGTCCTCGGTGCGCGGGTTGTCGGAGGTGAGGATGACGATGTCACTGAGTCGGCCCGCTGCCTCACCCATCAGCGGGCGTTTTCCTCTGTCCCGATCCCCACCACAACCGAACACGGTGAGCAGCCTGTTCGTGGTCAACTGACGCACGGAGGAGAGGACTTTCTCGATTGCATCAGGTTTATGGGCGTAATCGACGAGGACGTTGAAAGGCTGGCCGGCGGCAATCGTCTCCAGGCGCCCAGGCACGTTCGTGCAACGCACGATCCCGGCGGCGATACGCGCCGCCGGCACCCCTAAGGCGTGTGCCACTGTGGCTGCGGCCAGAATGTTGTAGAGATGCGGTTCGCCGATCAGAGAAGAGGAGAACTCTACTTCTTCTCCAGTGAACTGGAGAACTCCGCGCAACCCCTGAAAGCTCTTCTCCACGTTACGAGCTGACACGGTGACCCCGGGTTGCAAGCCGTACGTCAGCACGCGGCCCGGAATGGGCTTGGTCAATAGTATGGTTCCCCACGGATCGTCGGCATTGATCACGGCAAAACGGTTGGGCTTCGGCGACGCCGCCAGGGCCTGGAGAAACAGGCGAGATTTCGCGACAAAATAGTCCTCGAGGTCACAGTGAAAATCCAGATGATCGCGGCCCAGATTCGTGAACAGGGCGCCGTTCCAGCGACAGCCCTGCACCCGGTCTTGGGCCAGCGCGTGCGACGATACCTCCATCGCCACATGGCTCACCTGATGTGCTGCCATGGTACTGAGCAGTTCCTGGAGTTCTACCGCTTCAGGGGTGGTAAACGGTGCGGGAAGTTCTCGATTTTGATAGCGGTAGTTCACCGTACCGATCACGCCCGTAGACCACCCCATCGCCTGCCAGATGGCTTCGAGCAGGTAGGTTGTCGTGGTCTTTCCACTCGTACCGGTCACCCCAACCAGCGTAAGGCGAGCACTTGGGCTCCGGTAGAAACGGTCGGCCATGAGACCAAGGAGAACACGCGGGGTATCAGAGAAAATCGTCGTCACCTGCCCGGAGACGACTGTTCCCGGGAGTGCGACCACTGCGCAGGCGCCACGCTCGCGAGCTTGATCGATAAAGCGAGCCCCGTCATTCTTCGTGCCGGGAAGGGCGAAAAATAGGGTTCCTGGCGAAGCCAAGCGAGAATCGTAAATGAGATGGGAGATCTCCACGTCCACACTTCCCTGGATTTGCACGCCTGCCGTGTCGGGTAGGAGATCGCGTAAGATCATGGTCGCTTCTCAGTGGCCGAGGCGAGCGTTAGTACATACATGGGCTCGTTCGTTTCGGGGTCGTTCTGCACTGTCTGGCCGGTGACATAGCCGCTTCCCGTCGTGCTAATACGCCAGCCGTTCCGTTGAGCGGTGAGCATGGCCTCACGCAAACTCATGCCCAGAAAACTCGGTGCTCCGGCCGGCGGCGCGGCCGCCTGGGGGATCGTCGCTCCACGACCCGGGGCGCGACGAGCAGAGGATTGACCAGCGGTCAACGTGACTGGCGTGGGAGCGCCGGGAAGGGGAGGCCGTTCCTGATCCCCGATTATGCCTAATCGCGCTAGGGATTGTTGAGCAATGACTTGAAAAACCGGGGCAGCGATCGCACCGCCATAAACGCCGGTCTTCGGTTCGTCTATTGCGACCAGGATCACCAGGCGAGGTTGGTCGGCGGGAACGATGCCGATAAACGAGGCGATGCGACCATGAGCCGAGTAGCCCCCGTTCTGGTTGACCTTCTGCGAAGTGCCGGTCTTGCCAGCTACGCGAACTCCTGCAATACGAGCGCGCCAGCCTGTCCCTTCTTTTTCTACGACCTTCTCGAGGAGTTGCAGGAGACGGTGGGCTGTGTCACTGCGCACGACCTGCCACAGCCGTTGTGGACTGTTCGCCCTCACGACCTTGCCGTCAGCGTTCAGCACTTCCTGCACGACATACGGCCGCATGAACACCCCATCATTGGCCAGTGCGGCATAGGCACTGACGAGCTGTAACGGGGTCACCGCCACCCCCTGACCAAAACTCGCGGTGACGAGGTTGATACGAGACCAATCCTTAACCGGCGCCAACAGACCTGGGCTTTCCGCAGGGAGATCGATACCGGTCTTCTGACCAAGACCGAACCCACGGAGATATTTCTGGTACGTCTCTTTTCCCAAGCGCTCGCCCACCTTGGCTGCGCCGATGTTACTCGAGTGCTGGAGGACCTGGGCGAAGCTCAGCCAGCCATAAGGGTGATGGTCGTGGATCGTATACTTGCCCACCTGATAGTGACCGAGTTCGCAGAATATCTGATCCTCCGGGCGGACCACATTCATGTCCAGGGCGGCGGCGGCCAATAAAACTTTCAGCGTCGAGCCCGGCTCATAAGGATCGGAGATAGCCGGGTCGCGTCGTACCTCGTCGGCTACACTCTTGGGGTTGTTGGGGTCAAAGGTCGGGCTATGAGCGAGGGCGAGTACGGCGAATGTCTGAGGGTCGAGTATGATGACCGTCCCGGCCCGGGCGCCAGTAGTCTGTACCGCCTTCTCCAACTCGCGCTGAGCAAAGTATTGCAGGTCGATATCGAGGGTGAGACGCACATTCAAAGCCTCGGGAGGGAGTTCCACGCCCTGAGCCAGGATGGAGCGACCGAGTGCGTCACGCTCCTGGACGATTTCAGCCGATTCTCCCCGCAGGTATTCATCGTACACGCGTTCGACACCTTCGAGTCCCTGGGCATCGATGTTGGCGAACCCGAGTAACGGAGCGGCCAGCGGGCCGTGGGGATAGAAGCGCCGTTGGGTTTCCAGGCTGTCGATGCCGGTAAGCCCGAGCGCGCGGACTTGCGCGGCTTCCTGTGGGGTTGCCTGGCGTTTGAGCCAGACAAATGGGGCAAGGGAGCGGAGAGTCGTGTTCACCTCCTGGGTAGAAGCGTGGATCGCTTCAGCCAACGCTGGCACCTGGGCCGCCACATTAACCGGGAGCTTGGGCGGACGAACAAACAGTGATTCCGCGGGAATGCTCAACGCCAGGAGTTCACCGTTACGATCAAAGATTGCCCCACGCCGCGGAGTGAAGATCAAGCGTTGATTGTGCTGGCTCGCCGCTTGGCGAGCCAGTTGCCCGCTTTGCACCACCGTAAACTGCACCAGACGGCTCAAGACGAGCAGCAACCCTACTCCTATCGCGCTTCCAGCAACGAGCAGACGTTCCTTCATCCTCCCCCTCTCACTGCATCCTCATCACCTGCTCCGGTTGAGGAGCACTTAGCCCCAGCCGCTGGCTGGCCTGTTCCCCTAAGCGACCAGGAGTGGTCAGCGCGCTCCACTGCGCCTCCAGTTCCTGCCGCTCCCCTCGGAGTGTATAGAGCAATTGCCTCGTGTTTGACAGCGTGTACCCCACCGCCATCACTTGCAGACGGGTCCAAACCTGAGCGAGCGCTAGAAAGAGTCCGATCAGCGCCAACACCGTGTATCTTACCCAGTGACTGGAACCCTGCATCTAAGCCTCTCCTATAGGGGCGCAACGCTCCACCGCCCGTAGCCGCGCACTGCGCGCTCGCGGATTGACTGCCACCTCTTCCAGCGTCGGGGTAAGGGGCTTGGGGGTCAGAATCCGGACCTGTGGAGACCACCCGCAAGCACATACCTGAAGTTGCGGTGGACAGTGGCAGGTTGCCGCCCAGTAGCGGAATGCGTCTTTGACCAGTCGATCTTCTAGTGAATGATATGACAAAATCACCATCCGTCCGGTTGGACGCAAAAGACGGTACCCGTCGCTGAGAAAAGCGGCGAGATGATCCAATTCTTGATTCACCGCGATGCGTAGGGCTTGAAAAGCCCGCGTTGCCGGGTGGAGATGGGAGCGTGGCGTCCGTTTCACTACTGCCCCGATCACAGCGACCAAAGCAGAGGTGGTAGTGACAGGAGTCGCCGTGCGGGCGCGCACCAGTGCGCGAGCAAGCGCGCTCGCCGCGCGTTCTTCTCCCAGGTCATGAAAGATCTGCCTGAGTTCGCCCTCGCGTGCCTGATTCACGATATCCGCGGCGCAACGGTTCTCACGCTGGTCCATGCGCATGTCCAACGGGCCGGGCCGGAGAAAACTGAACCCGCGCTCCCCATTCTCGACCTGAAAAGAGGAGAATCCCAGATCAAGAAGCACACCATCAACCCCAGCGTGTCCATAACTGGAGAGAACGGACCGTGCCTGGCTAAAATTCTCGTGGACTAAAACAAAGCGACTAGAGAACGGTGCCAGCCGTTGTGCGGTGACAATCAATGCCTGGTCGTCTCGATCCATCCCCAACAATCGACCTCCGGGCGCGCTCGCTTCCAGCAAGGCCGCCGCGTGCCCACCACCACCGATCGTCCCGTCGAGAAAGTTTGCCCCCGGCCGCGGACGGAGCAACGCCAGCACTTCAGAGAGCATAACCGGCAAATGACGAGTGCCGGGTGCCGAGTCTGTCGTCAGTCTGGCCGCTTCCATATTCCTCTTTCGCTGGCAATTGCTCTTCGGTTGTTGTACATTGGTTCAAGCGTTGAGACTGCTGAAGAGTTGCGGATTCTGGGTGAGGTCTTTTTCGGATTCTTCGTTGAACCTCCCCCAGGTCTCTTTGTCCCAAATGCGAAATCTTTTCAGGGCGGAAGTGAACATAATGTCTTTTTTCAAGCCGGCGTAGTCGCGCAGCATCGGAGGGAGGAGAATACGACCTTGCTTATCAACTGTGCATTCGTATGCGTTTGAGAGATAAAAAGTTTCCATTTTGAGAAAATTTTCGTCAAAACGGGGTTTCTTCATCAATTCCTCTTCCAGGCGTTCCCATTCCACCAGAGGGTATACATCCAGACAGCGAAACGAGTGGAGGATAAACTTAGTGACGATGAGACGGTCATCTTGGAAGCCGAGCAGAAGTTCTCGGAACTTCGCGGGGATGCTCACTCTCCCCTTCTCATCTATGGCATGTTCAAAACTTCCCCTGAACACCGCTTATCCTCTTTCTCCCACTTTCCCCCACTTTGTCCCACGACTATAGTACCATGTTTTTTTGCTGTCAAGGAAAAAGTGCAAGCGTAAGATAAGGTTGGAAAGGCAAGAACTGTTATTGACTCAGCTTCTGTACGCCGATACATCATTTTCTTATTGTTAAAGGCTGAGTTGTAAGGGGAGCCTGGACCGGGAAAAACCGTCCGGGCCTTTTTTTGCAGACCACCACCCCTGCAGGGAGATCCTGATGTTGAAACGCTACTTGCTCACTCCAGGCCCTACCCCGGTTCCGCCTGAAGTGTTGCTGCGTATGTCCCAGCCATTGATTCACCACCGGACGCCGGAATTCAGCCGACTCTTCACCGAGGTGCAAGACGGACTCCGTTGGTTGTTCCAAACTGAGCAAGATGTTTTGATTCTGGCCGCCTCGGGCACTGGCGCCATGGAGGCGGCGGTGGTGAACACCTGTGCCGCCGGTGATACGGTCATCGTCGTCAACGGCGGCAAATTCGGCGAGCGCTGGCTGAGGATCTGCCAGGCTTTCGGCGTGAAAGTCATCGAGATTAAAGTTGAATGGGGACAGGCGGTCGCTGTCGAAGCGGTTGCTCAGGCGCTCCGCCATCATCCTGAAACGCAGGCGGTACTGTTGCAAGCCAGTGAGACGTCTACCACAGTGTTACATCCGGTCAGAGAGATTGCCGCCCTCACCCGCGGGACTGACATTCTGTGCGTGGTTGATGGCATTACTGCTGTTGGGGCAACCGATGTCCCAATGGACGGCTGGGGCATCGACATCCTCGTCACCGGCTCACAGAAAGCGCTCATGCTCCCGCCTGGGTTGGCGTTTCTGTCGCTCAGTCCGAAAGCCTGGAGCCGAGCCGAAGCCGCCGCGCTGCCGCGATTTTACTTCGACTTACGGCGTGAGCGGAAAGAACAGCAAAAACATACCACCGCTTATACGCCGGCGATTTCACTCATCTACGGACTGCATGAAGTGCTACAGTTGTTACGCGCGGAAGGACTGGAGCAGGTGTGCGCCCGTCATGCGCGCCTTGCCGCCGCCACGCGCGCCGCGGCTCAGGCACTGGGGATGCGGCTGCTGGCGCCGGAGCATCCGAGCCCTGCGGCCACCGGCGTGTGGCTCCCCTCTCAGGTCGATGGATCTCAACTCCTCACTTACATGCGCGACCGTATGGGGGTGGACATCGCCGGTGGCCAGGACCAGCTGAAAGGAAAAGTGGCGCGCATCTCCCACATCGGGTACGCCGGCCCGTTTGACGTGATTACCGCCATTAGCACGCTCGAGATGGCGCTCTGTCGGTACGGCTGCGAGCTGCGGCTCGGCAGCGGCGTGCGCGCGGCCGAAGAAGTTTTACTCGACGGTTGGCCGCTACCAGGATAATGTGAATGTCTCACAAAGTGTTAATTACGGACTCGCTTGCTCAGCAAGGGCTGGATCGACTGTCTTCCTATGCGGACCTGGAGGTAGACCTCCGACCGGGGCTCTCTCCTGAGGAATTTGTTCGCGTCATCCCTCCGTATCAAGGCCTGATTATCCGCAGCGGTACCCGTGTGACCAAAGAAGCGATCGCCGCCGCTGTCAATCTGCGCGTGGTTGGCCGGGCCGGGATCGGGGTCGATAACGTCGATGTCGAGGCTGCAACCCGGCGCGGCATCGTGGTGATGAACACTCCGGGCGGAAACAACGTCACGACCGCCGAGCACGCCCTTACGCTGTTGCTCGCCCTGGCACGCAACATCCCGCAGGCGAACGCCTCGCTCAAAGCCGGTCGCTGGGAGCGGGAAAAATTCACCGGTAGTGAAGTCGCGAATAAAGTCTTGGGGGTGATTGGGCTGGGCAACATTGGCGCGATCGTGGCCGAACGAGCGCTGGGCCTCAAGATGCGGGTCGTTGCCTACGACCCCTTTGTCTCGTCCGAGGCCGCAGCCAAGTTGCGGGTGGAATTAGCGAGCCTGGACGAGTTGTATGCCCAGGCGGATTTCATCACGGTTCACACCCCACTCACGAAGGAAACCCGCGGCCTGATTGGCACCGGAGCTTTTGCCAAGATGAAAAAGGGTGTGCGGATTATCAACTGCGCGCGCGGCGGCATTGTCGATGAAGAAGCCTTGCTCCACGCGCTGACCAACGGCAAGGTTGCCGGGGCAGCGTTGGATGTCTTTATGCAGGAGCCGCCGCCGCCGACACATCCGTTGCTCAAGCTTGACCAGGTGATTTGCACTCCGCACCTTGGCGCCGCGACGGATGAGGCGCAAATCAACGTAGCGGTAGCGATCGCAGATCAGGTCGCGTCCTTCCTCACCCGCGGGGTCATCCAGAATGCCGTCAACTTCCCGGCGCTAACGCCGAAAATGCTGGAGATCTTGCACCCGTACCTAATGCTTGGGGAAAAGCTCGGCAGCTTTCTCGCCCAGATCGCTGCCGAAGCACCCTTGGAAGTGCAGGTCGAGTACAGCGGCGATATTATTGAGTACGACATTGCGCCGGCGACGGCGGCCGTCCTGCGCGGCTTATTGAGTCCCTTCCTCGAATCGGCGGTGAATTATGTGAATGCCCCGCATATCGCGCGCGAGCGCGGCATCAGGATCGTGGAGTCGCGCAGCAGCCGGCCCAGCGACTTTCTCAACGCGGTCGTCGTGCGCGTCGTCGGCGCCACCAGTTCCAATCTGGTCGAAGGAGCCGTTTTTAGCAATAAGGCCGTGCGTCTCGTGCGGGTGAACGATTTTTACCTGGAAGCGGTGCCTGAAGGGTACATCTTGGTGCTTTATAACCGTGATGTTCCCGGGGTCGTTGGGGCGGTCGGCACACTGCTGGGGCGGCGGGGTATCAACATCGCCGGTCTAGAACTGGGCCGCGAGCGAGTCGGGGGGATGGCGATTTCGTTGATTCACGTCGATGGTCAGGTGCCATCTGAGGTGCTGGCCGAGTTGCGTACCTTGGAGCCGATCGTGTCGGCCCAACTGATCCGGCTGTGAGGGCGAGCACGCTATGAGCACGTTGATTGTGGTTGGTGTCCAGTGGGGAGATGAGGGCAAAGGAAAGGTTGTAGACCTGCTGGCCCGCGAGGCTGATATCATTGTCCGATTTCAGGGTGGCAATAACGCCGGCCACACCTTGGTGGTCGACGGGAAGAAGACCATCGTTCGCCAGATCCCCTCTGGCGTGTTGCACGCCGGCAAGGTGTGCGTGATCGGCAACGGGGTGGTAGTCGATCCGCAAGGGTTGGTCGAAGAACTTGATACCCTGCAACAACAAAATTGTCTGCTGGACCCCGCGCTCCTCAAGATCAGCCAAACCGCGCACCTGATTATGCCTTACCATAAAGCCATCGACCTGGCGCGCGAGCGTCTGCGTGGGGAAGGCCGCATCGGCACCACCGGCCGGGGTATTGGCCCTACCTATGAGGACAAGATGGCCCGGGTGGGCATTCGTTTTGTCGATCTGCTAGAGGAGAAGATGTTCGGCGAAAAACTCGCGCACAATTTGCAAGAGAAAAATATCTATCTCGGTTCCATCCTCAAAGAACAAGCCCTGGACTACGGGCAAATCTTCGACAGTTATTGCCGGCTGCGCCAGCGCCTGGCGCCGTATGTGACTGACACCTCACGCTACTTGCACCAGGAGATTACTCGCGGACGCAAAGTACTCTTCGAGGGCGCTCAGGGCACGATGCTCGATGTGGACCACGGCACCTACCCGTATGTGACTTCGTCGAACACGGTAGCTGGAGCGGTGTGTGCGGGGGCGGGGGTTGCCCCCCAACAGATTCACAACGTCATCGGTATTTCCAAAGCCTACACAACCCGTGTCGGCAGCGGACCGTTTCCCACCGAACTGTTCGGTCCTGAAGGCGAGAAGTTACGGCGCGACGGCGGAGAGTTTGGCACGGTCACCGGCCGGCCGCGGCGCTGCGGTTGGTTTGATGCGGTCGTCGTGCGCACGGCCGCGCGCCTCAATGGCCTCAACAGTTTGGCGCTCACCAAGATCGATGTGTTGAGCGGCCTGCCGACGCTGCGGGTCTGTACCGGCTATGAATATCAGGGGCGGCACTATGATGAGGTACCGGCCAGTGCGCGGGTCCTCGAAGGTCTCACTCCAGTTTATGAAGACCTGCCGGGATGGTCGGAGCGGCTGACCGACCTGCGTAGCCTCGATGCCCTGCCGACAAATGCGCGCCGCTATGTTGAACGGATTGAACAACTTGTCGGCGTCCCGGTGAAGATGATTTCCGTCGGCGCGGGGCGCGAAGAAACCATCCTCATCCGTCCTTTGTTTTTCTGATCTTCGCGCTTAGCTCTTGCTCTTCGGGAGACGGTGTCGAGTTTCGGCGTAGAGCTGTGTAGGTTTTTGTGCGCTCTCATCGCTCAGCCTTCATTGCTCTGTACTATTCCGGCTGACCGCTGGCGGCTGACGGCTGAGTGCTTAAGCGCCAGCCGGGTGGCGGGCGATATCAGTAACACCAGCCCGCCTATGAGCCCGGACCCGAACACGAGCGCAGTCCACAGGAGGCCGAAGGCCACGGCTTCGTTCTTGCCAATACCGATCAACGCGAGGAAAACTACGTAGCTTCCCTCGCGCACGCCAGCGCCGCCGAAGCTCAACGGTAAGGCGCTGAGCGTGTGGACCAACGGAATAAACAACATCAGATACCAGAAGGGGACGGAGAGACCGAGGGCACGGGCGAGGAGCACCTGGAGGGTGAGTTGAAAAAAGTGGAAGCCAAAGGCGAGGCTGCACGCGCGGCCGAGCACGGCAGACCCTTGCGCGCGGTAGGGAGCAAAAGCCCGTTCAATGAACTGGCGCAGTCTGTGTCGGGGTGAGCCCAGCCAAGCCACGACGTAAGGCAAGGCCCACCAACCTACGACCATGAGACCCGCTGCCGCGATCGTTCCGTAACACAAGACCGCTGGCAGCACCGTTGGGCCAAACAACAAAAACCCGACAGCGCTCACCCATAGCAGCATTGCCATGCCACTGACTCGATCGACGATGACCGATTGCAGCGCCGCGCCGACACCGCCCCCGCTACCGGTGAGGAGCAGTCCCCGCGCGAGATCGCCCAAGACCGTGCTCGGAGCAAACAAGTTGAGATACATGCCCACGAAGTAGTAGACCGTGAACGCCTGCAGCGGCTGGTTAAACCCCAGCGGCCGGGCGAGCATTTGCCACTTGTAGGCACTCAATACCTGGCTGAAGAGATATCCAGCCAAGGCCAACAGAAAAAGATCGAGACGTGCAGCCAAGATCTGTTCGAGCAACAGGCGCAGGTTGGCCAACCTCAGTACGATGGCGAGGAATCCCAGACTAATGCCGGCCTTAAGCCAGCGCGATGATAAGAAGCGCAAGGAGCCGAAACCTTATCAGAAGGAAAACAGGCAGGGGGAAGAGGCGAAAGGGGGAAGAGGCGAAAGGGGGGAAAGAGCACATTCTCTATCTGCCTTCTGGACCCGAGACCCTAGACTCCAGACCCTAGACTCCCTGTTATGCATCCACTGCCTCACCAAACAGCGCGAGACCATCCAGGTGAGTGATATCATTCACCGAGTGAATCGCCACCCGGCCGCCGGTGGCAATCGTGACCTCGCTAACCCCGGTGTTGCCGATCTTGTCAATCTGACGGAATTGACTCACGTCCAAACCACGGCAGTGCAGCAGAAAGGCCCGCACCGCCCCGCCATGCGTGACAATCACGACCTGTTCACCCGCGTGGGTTTCGCGGATTCGTTCGGCTGACCGCAGGACCCGTCCTTGAAACTGGGCAAACGTTTCTCCTCCCCCGCGCGGCAGGTCTTCTCCTGCACGCAGGCGCTCCCATTCGGCTGTGTGGCGAGCAATGACCTCGGCGGTCGTGAGTCCGCTCCACACCCCAATATCCATCTCGCGCCAGGCTACATCCGGCAAGGGGGACACGCCCAGCGCCTCGCCCAGGATCTCGGCGGTGTGAAACGCCCGCGATAAGTCACTGGCATAGATTGCGCGCACAGGACGTCCTTCGGCGCGCAACCGCTGGGCCAGACGCCGGGCTTGTGCACGGCCGGTCTCGCTCAGCGGGACATCCGCCTGTCCCTGCCAACGATTTTCCTGGTTCCACTCCGTCTCGCCGTGTCGCACTAATAACAGACGAACGCTCGACATGAGTCTCCCTAATAAGCGGTTGCACGGAGCATATGCAAGAGTGAAAGGAATGGATGCCGCCCCTTGCACTGCCCCCAGGGAAATTTCCCTCCAGGAGAGATATAGTTCCCGGGCTGCTCCTGTCAACATCCACATGGACACACCA
>JBGPOI010000060.1:0-15780 GCA_041487975.1 Binatia bacterium
GGTGTGACGTTTGTGACGTTTGCGCCGTTAGTGACGTTTACGGAGAGGGTATCCGGCACCGTAATATTGTACGATTCAGCCCAGCGCAGCAGTCTATCCCTGGCAACCTGCCACTGTCGGTCCCCTCGCCCAGCAAGGCGCGTTTGCTTGAAGCGCATTCTACTGAGGATACGCCCTAGTCTCCGGCTAGTAATTCGCTCGGGATCGGTGTCAAGCTCGTCCTCTACCGCAACCTGCTTGGCCGCCTCAGTGATGTCTTTCGTTTTGAACGTCCATACGTGCGGGGGGTATGCTCTCTTAACGTCACTAATGTCGGCGATGTCACTAATGTCACGGTCAGCGCACCGACAGAGCGCACGGATCACCAGGGCGGTCAGGTCGCTGCTCTCGAAGGCGGGCCTTTCCTTCTGATACGCCAGGGACAGGGCGCTCATTCGCTGAAAAATCTCCTTGACACCGTGATCGTCCAGCCACAACGATGTTGCCAGAATGGCGCGCCACGGCTCTAAGTTGCGGCCGGTCAGGGGGGCGTTCTCGTTCACCAGCATCTCGCAATGCGGGAGTTCTGGAAGGTGAGCCAATCCCAGCGCCCACAGGGTGTTGACTAGTTGCCTGCGGTCATGCGGCCAGAGTTTATAGTCCATCGGGTCGGCGTTCGCCTTGGCCTTATCGGCCGTGCGGATCAGCGGCACGATAATAGAGCGGCTTGCCAGCGTCTCATCTGGTAGCCGTATTGCACTGAATAACCGCGGGCAGAACGTGTTGACATGCCGGGTCTTCCAGGTCCGATCAGGTCCGGGCTCTTTGACCGGCACCGTGTTGCCTTTCCGGTTGCCGGCCAACAAGAGGGTGCGTTTGTCCGGATCAGAGCGTCTCGGATCGGCGAGGTTCTCAGCATCGTCAAACGCAAGACACGCCCCATAGTCCGCCATATCTCGCAAACTGGCGTAGGAGCCACCGGCGAGGATGGTCTGCCCCAAGTAGGCAAGTTCCGTGACGAGCACGAGCAGTTGGGTTTTTCCGCTCCCCCGGTCCCCGTTCGGCCACAGGAACCCGAACACGGTGAAGGCATCAAGAAACCAGGTTGCCAGGATATAGCACGCGACCATCTCACACATTGTGCGCTGGTCGGCAAGGCTGCGGTCGAAGTCGATAAACCTGTCCACCGTTTCAACGATGCGCGTGAACACTGCGGCAGGGTCCGGTCTACTGCCGCTCTGGTAGGCTTGGATTGCCGGCGTGCCCCAGCGTTTCTCAGGGGTCGGGATCTCAGGGAGATGTACGTCTACCCCCAGGTTCTCCAGTGGCTCACTGCCACCGTCGCCGAACACGCGGCCGTCGTCGCGGACAATGAGTAGACGTTGCTCAGTCTTGACGGTCGGCGGGTTCAGCTTGACGACGTTGCCCTGCTTGTCGAGCGTCTCACGCACAGTTACCTTCACATGCGGCCAGATCGCGGCGTAGGCGCGGCCGTCGATCAGCGCCAGCGGTCGCCGTAGCGCCAGCGGCGCGTCGTCCAGCAGTTCCACCGTTGCGGGCGCCGCGTGTGGCTGGGGTCGCGGTCCCTCAATCAGCGCCTCAAGATCGCTGAGAGTGTGACCGGCAGCAAGGTAGTCATCAACACCGACTTTGCGACCGTTTTCTGCTGGCAAGTACACGACGCTGACGTGCGCGCCTTTGCGTTGTAAGTGTTCGGTCAGCCGTTCCAGGGCCTTGCGCACCTCGGGCTTGCGCATAAGGTCATTGTCGAAAACAAGGCGCACCTCGCGGTTGTTCCAGGCAATATAGTCAAAGTCTGCCAGCAGCGTAACGCTGCCGAAAACGTTCTTGCCCTTGAAATTCCAGACGCCTAAGAGCGCCACCGCGCACGCGCCGCGGCTCGCCAACGAATCAGCCTTTTTTTGTCCTTCAGTGATCCACAGCGGAATGGACGGATCGGCGAGCATCGGCCGGCAGGTCGGTGGACAATCGAGACGGACACCGCAACCGGCGGGCATCTCGTACTTGATGATTCTCTCTTTGCCATCTTTCTGCTCGACGCGCGGCTTGTCTGGCCGGGAGACGCAAAAAGGCTGACCGCCATCGGGCGCGTGCGAAGGCAGTAACAGGCCGGGCACGCGCAATTGACGAGAACTGAACCCGCGGCTCACTAATTCTTTGACATTCGTAATGGTCCGATAGCCGCGGCTGAGGATCAGTTCTTCCGCGATGCCGCTGCCGTCGCGGAGCATCGCACGGTGCGCGGCGCTCAGTGTTTCACCTGTTTCAGCGTCGGACTTGTGCTGCGCACTATTCTGTGAGACACTCACCAAAACACCTCTTTTCCCCTTCCCGTATTTTCTGAACGCCCGATGGTTTGCCCGCCTCGGGCGTTTCTCGTTTCTTGTTCATCTTCGCTCCAAAAAAAAGGCCCTGATAGCTCAAGGCCTTCTCCGTCACGGACTGTTTTTTTCTTCGCGACAGACAAGTGCCGCGTGTGAAGCTCAATTACGCAGCGTGTCCGAGGTACTTACATGTAGCCGCGCCGCAGCCCATAAAGTGAGGTCGCGCCGGCGATAGCGAATTGCGCGTGCCGACACACGGACGAACGGCGGGCCGCCGCCGCGCTGGCGCCAGGCTTGCAGGCATCGGGGGGTAAAATTGAGCAGTGCGGCGGCTTGTACTTCGCTCAAGAGAGCATCGGGATCGGTTGAGATATGCTCACAGACAGTCACTTTCGTGCTCCTTTCTCGCTTGATATGCGATGAAAGTAACACGACCTACAGGCAGAACGTGAAAACGTACTTTTTCAGCAAGTGGGGGTAGGGGGGACCGCAACGAAAGTTAAAGTTACTGTCGCCTATCTTTCTTTGCGGACTCGGTCTCTGACGGCATACTTTTTACCAACCCGGTCCCATCCCCCTGCTGGGACCGGTCGTTCTGTTCCGTCTGACAGCTGAATTCTTGCTGTGTGAAAAGGATAGGCATCCAGGATCAGTTCACGGATGTACCGGCGCACAGCCGCTGGCCGGGGCAACCCTGGCGCGCACTCCAGCCGAGGCCTGAGGTAATCCTCCAGGTTGTTGACTATCTCCGTCAGGAGATGGTTGCGCTTATCGGTGTCCACCCCCAAGAGTGCTTTTTCAAACTCGATGACGTTCTTGTATCTTCGCCCATTCACGATGAGCGATTCTGCGTCCTCGGGATCGCCATACGGGGCGAGTTCTCTTCGTAGCGCCCGGGTCGTCTCTTCCTGTAGCATGGGGCCGAAGCGGTGAAGAAATTGCCGAATCCACGCCACCATCTGCTTGTTCTTGTTCCGGTATGCCTTGTTGCGTGTGAGCGCTTCTTCTCGGATGCGGAGCATCGTTTGGACGAGGACTTTCCGTGGAAAGAGAATACGTTTCACTTCCTCAGGATCTATAGGGTTTTTGAGGGAAGCGTTCAGGGTCACCAGACGGTCGAGTGTCGGTGAGCTCCAAGGGGGAATTGGTTTGTTGCCAATCCGCACGTCTGCTCTCCTGTCAGGACTGAAAGGCTCTGGTGGTGCCGTTGTCCGACGCGGGTAATGCGGGCACGAGACCTACAGGAAACCACTCCCCCGCGAGCGCGACAATGCGCTGGGCGTGTTCCTCCAGGGCTTGCCGCGCGGGATCATCACCTAAGCGTGCATAGATCGCCGTGGTCTTCGGATCGGTATGGTTCAGCACGCGGCCGATGAGGGGAAGACTGTTCCCGGCCAGCGCCAGCCAGGACCCCACGGTGCGCCGCAGGTCGTGCAACCGCACGTCTTCCACACCGGCTTCCTTGCGTGCCCGCTGCCAGGAGTCATCGACGTTGACCAAATGCTGTCCGGCTCGCTGTCCCGGCAGTACGTAGGGGGTGCCTTCCTGACGCGGGAGCGCTTGCAGGATCGCCACCGCCGGAGCCGAAAGCGGAACGTAGTGAATGCGGTCGGCTTTAGTCTCTGGGAGTCGCAACGCACCACGCACCAGGTCCACATCGGACCACCGGGCGTGCAGCAGCTCCGTCTTGCGCACGCCCGTCAGCAAGTAGAGCCAGAGGGCCGCACGAATGTACAGGTTCGGCTCGCGGGCGATCGCCGCCGCCAGCTTCGGCAGCTCTTCGGGCGTGACCCAGCGGTCTCGCTTCTGCTCCTTGAACTTGTCGATGCCGCGGGCCGGGTTGGCCGCGGTCTCTGGGAGAAAGGCCCAGCGCCTCGCCAACTCGAACATCTTCCCCACAAGCGCGACGGTCCGGTTCGCCTCATAGGGGGCGCGCTCTCCGATCTTGGTATGCAGCGCTGCCACATCCGCCCGGGTCATACTGTCCACTTTGCGAGCCCCCCAGGCCGGTAAGAGGTGTTGCGCAATCCTGCGCCGATCGTCACGAGCAGACCGTTTCCGTGAGGCGTGCCGTTCGAGATATGCCTCGCAGAGCGCCTGGATGGTTTCTCCTTGGCGTGCCTTCCTGCGCTGTTCCACCGGATCTGCTCCGCCGATCACCTCGCCGAGGCGTTGCCGCGCCAGGTTGCGGGCCTGATCCAGGGTGAGCACGCCATAAGTGCCCAGGGTCAGCAGCCGTTTGCTGCCGTTGACCCGGTAGCGCAGGATGAAGGCTTTCCGTCCAGTGGGGTAGATCCGCAGGCCGAAGCCGGGGACAGCGCTATCCCAACGCACGTCCCACTCGTTGCCTTGCTCGTCCCCCTCATAGACCGCCCGGTCAATGATGCTCTTGGTGAGCTTTGTCGTCATCTGTGTCCCTCCTTGCGCCCTAGTAGTAGCTACGATATGTCATCTCTCGGGTACGTCGCTGCTAACGTCCGGGTGGGCAGTCAGCAGGTCCCGTGAGTGACCAATAAGTGACCACAGTATAGCGTAAACCACAGAGAGGGTGTAGTAGACGGTGCGTGTCAGAGCTAGATTTCATGCGGGTTTACGCGAGGAGGTGGTAAGTGGTGCAGGTAACACCCGGTGACTCTTAATCAGCGGGTCCGGAGTTCGACTCTCCGGCGGCCCATCGTCGATGCCGATGCGAGAGTGGCGGAATTGGCAGACGCACTAGACTTAGGATCTAGCCCGCTTGATGGCGGATGGGGGTTCAAGTCCCCCCTCTCGCAGTGGATTCCCTCCCTTTGCAGCGCTGAGGGTATTCCTTTCGAGTCGGCCTCGGATACTTTTTTCCCTGTCACATTTTCGTTTTTCTTATGAAAGTTACTATCGAACCGCTCAGCCCGGTACAGAAAAAGCTCGTTTTCGAGATTTCCCCAGAGCGCGTAGGGGAAGAAATCGAGAAAGCGTACCGCACTTTCCAACACAGCGCACGCGTCAAAGGATTTCGCGCGGGTAAGGCGCCCCGTCCGCTCCTTGAACGGCACTTCGGCGAGCAGGTTGCTGCCGAGGTCGGCTCGTTCTTGGTGGAGGAATCGTACGCCAAGGCACTCGAAGAACACCACCTCCCAGTCGTGGCCCAGCCTCAGATTGTCACGGAAAAGCTGGTCCCGGGACACCCCTTTCGTTACTCCGCGACTGTAGAAGTCAGCCCCGACATCACCGTGGTGGACTATGAAGGGATAGCAGTTGAGAAACAGGTCAAGAAGGTGAAAGAGGAAGAAATCGAGAGCGCCCTCAATCACTTGGCTGAATCCTTTGCTCAATTGCATCCAGTGACGGACCGAGACCGTGTGGAAGATGGTGATGTCATACGCCTCGACTATGCGGCTTCTGTCAATGGGAAACCGATGCCAGGTCTGCAAGGGAAAGGGCGACTGGTCGAGATGGGAAAAGAGAGCGTGTTTCCTGGCTTTCAAGAGCATCTGCTCGGGATGCGTCGAGGAACCACGGCGGAATTCACGCTTGCCTTTCCTGAATCGAGCGACTCGCCTGGAGCCGCGGCACGGTTCGCCACTTTTCGTGTCACGGTGCATGAATTGGCAAGGAAAGAAGTGCCACCTTTAGACGATGAATTTGCCAAGGATCACGGCGAGTGTGCAACGCTGGCGGAGTTGCGGGAAAGGGTGAGTCGCAACCTCCAACAAGCCGCAGACCGGCGTGCGGACAGCCAGATGGAGGATGAACTGATGACCCAGTTGCTCAGCCGCAATCCTTTTGACGTTCCTCCCAGCCTGACGCGGGACCAAGAATATCGTATGCTGCTCGAAGCTGGTGTGTTGCGCCCCGGCGATGATCCGGCTGCTAGAAAAGCCACACTTCCTGAAGGGCTGCGTGAGGAGGTCGCCACCCGTGCGCGACGGCAAGTCCAGGCGGTGTTATTGCTGGACGCTCTGGCAAAACAACTTGAACTTTTCGTGCCCGAGGAAGAGGTGCGTCAACGTGTCGCGGAGTTTGCTGCCGCGAGCGGGGTTGAGCGCCAGCAGCAGATCGAAGCTTTTTATGCGAAGGAAGAGAACCAGCGCGCTCTTGAGAGACGGCTGTTGCACGAAAAAACTGTGCGTTTTGTTGTTGACAAGGCCACGATAAAAATCGTCGAGCAAAGCGCAGTTGAAGAAGGTGTCAGAGGCGTTGCTGGAGAAGAGGAAAAAGATTAGGATGACCTCAGGGTGCGTATGAATCTTATTCCTATCGTTGTTGAGCAAACAGGTCGGGGGGAGCGTGCGTATGACATCTTCTCCCGCCTGTTGAAAGATCGCATCGTATTCCTTGGATCGGCTGTTACCGATGAGGTTGCGAATCTGGTCACGGCCCAGCTCTTGTTCCTTGAGTCCGAAGACTCGGAAAAAGACGTCTACTTCTATATCAACTCACCTGGCGGCTCTGTTACCGCCGGCCTTGCCATCTACGACACTATGCAATACATCCGGCCCGACGTTTCTACCCTGTGTTTAGGACAGGCGGCGAGCATGGCGGCGTGGCTATTGGCTGCTGGCGCGAAGGGAAAGCGGTACGCGCTGCCGCATGCGCGGATTATGCTTCACCAGCCCCTTGGTGGTGTGCAAGGGCAAGCCAGTGATATTGACATTCAAGCTCGCGAAATCTTGCGCCTGCGTGAACAACTGAACAATATCCTGACGAAGCACACAGGCCAGAGCTTGAAGCGGGTCGAGCGGGATACCGACCGAGACCTCTTTTTTACCAGTAAGCAGGCCCAGGAATACGGCATTATCGACGAAGTGATCGCGAGCCGAAGTGCGAAAAAATGGTGAGGAGCGGTTATGGCCAGACACGGTGATGATCGTCCGGGGAATTTAGTCTGTTCGTTTTGTGGCAAGAGTCAGGACGAAGTACGCAAGCTCATCGCTGGTCCCACGGTCTATATTTGTGATGAATGCATTGATCTCTGTAACGACATCATTCAGGAGGAGTGTGATCAGGAAGACTCTTTCGCTTCGGTGTCGGCGGTCCCAAAGCCCGCAGAGATCAAGAGGGTCCTTGACCAATATGTCATTGGTCAGGAACGGGCGAAAAAGATTCTCGCGGTTGCCGTGCATAACCATTACAAGCGAGTCGATTCGCAAATGGTGACCAGCGATGTCGAACTCCACAAGTCCAATATCCTTTTGATAGGGCCGACTGGATCAGGAAAGACGTTACTGGCGCAGACATTGGCCCGCTTCTTGCAAGTGCCGTTTACCATCGGAGACGCCACCAGCCTCACTGAAGCAGGGTACGTAGGTGAGGATGTAGAAAATATTATTTTGAGTTTGCTGCAGAATGCCGACTACGATGTGGAGAAGTGTCAAAAAGGGATTGTCTATATCGACGAGATCGACAAAATCGCCCGGAAAGGCGATAACCCTTCCATCACGCGGGATGTCTCCGGAGAGGGTGTGCAGCAGGCGCTGCTGAAAATCATTGAAGGGACCGTCGCGAGTGTTCCACCCAAGGGAGGAAGGAAGCACCCTCAGCAGGAGTTTGTCCAAGTCGACACGACTAACATCTTGTTTATCTGTGGAGGAGCGTTTGTCGGCTTGGAAGATCTCATCCGGCGTCGCATTGGCGGAAAGAGTCTTGGATTCGGGGCGGATGTGAAGGGCGGCGCCGACCGCCACGCCGGTGCACTCCTCGCCGAGGTACAGCCAGAAGACCTGTTGAAGTTCGGCATGATTCCCGAGTTCGTCGGACGCTTGCCGGTCCTCGCGACTCTTGAAGAGCTGGATGAGCAAGCCCTCGTGCGTATTCTCCGAGAGCCGAAAAATGCTTTGGTGCGTCAGTACCAGAAACTCTTCGATATGGAGAACGTCCATCTCCGTTTTACCGAAGGAGCGTTGACCGCTATTGCGCGCGAGGCGTTGAAGCGCAAGTCTGGTGCCCGCGGACTGCGCGCAATCATAGAAAATATCATGCTAGACGTTATGTACGATATTCCCTCTCAGCCGAATATCAAAGAGGTGCTGATCTCCGAGGAGGTCGTGACGCGAAGCGCCCAACCCATTGTTCTTTATCAAAAGGCTGCGGCGGAGAGTGCGTAAGAAGTGGGTCTTACCGAGGCCAGAGGAGACCAGTCATGTTATTTCGCAGCGATAAAAAAGATAATCGAGAAAGAGGAGGAGTCCTGATGCGCTTGCCGCTGTTACCCTTAAGAGACATCATTGTCTTTCCTCACATGGTGGTGCCCCTCTTTGTCGGCAGGCAGCGGTCTATCAAAGCCCTTGAAGAAGCCGTCGCCAATAACAAGTTGATTTTTCTCACGACGCAGAAAGACGCCAAAGTCAATGAACCGGCGGCTGAAGACATGTACCCAGTTGGGACTGTGGGAAATGTCGTGCAACTTTTGCGGTTGCCCGATGGTACGGTGAAGGTTTTGGTGGAAGGAAAAAAACGAGGCCGGATCGTCCGCTATGTGGGGCAAGCCGATTGTTTTTGGGTCGAAGTTGACGAAATCGAAGAGGTCTGTGATCGACTGACGGAGGTCGAAGCACTGACGCGAAGCATCAACTCGACTTTTGAAAACTACATCCGTCTCAACAAGAAAATTCCCCCAGAGATGATTATGTCGGCTGCCGCCATCGATGACCCTGCTCGACTCGCGGACACTATCATTGCCCACTTGGGTATAAAACTCGAGGACAAGCAAACACTATTGGAAACCTTCGACCCGGCTGAACGACTGGAAAAAGTGCTGGGGCACATGCGTTCGGAGATTGAGATTCTCGAAGTGGAGCGTCGGATCCGCAACCGAGTCAAAAAACAGATGGAGAAGACTCAGAAGGAGTACTACCTCAACGAGCAAATGCGCGCAATCCAAAAGGAGCTTGGCGAAAAGGATGAGTTCAAGAATGAGATCCAAGAGCTGGAAGAAAAAATTCGCCAAAAGAAGCTTTCCTCTGAGGCGCGGGATAAGATTGAGAAAGAGCTGAAAAAGCTGAAGATGATGTCGCCCATGTCTGCTGAGGCGACCGTGGTCCGTAATTATATCGACTGGCTTCTCTCCTTGCCCTGGCACGAGTACACGGAAGATAGGCTGGATATCCAGGAGGCCGAAAAGGTTCTCGAAGAGGATCATTACGGCCTGGAAAAAGTGAAGGAACGCATCCTGGAATATTTGGCAGTCCAAAGTTTAGTCGGTCAGCTCAAAGGCCCTATCCTGTGCTTTGTTGGTCCGCCAGGGGTAGGGAAAACCTCACTGGGGAAATCAATTGCCCGTGCCACGGGTCGGAAGTTTGTCCGCGTGTCGCTCGGTGGGGTGCGCGACGAGGCGGAGATTCGCGGTCACCGGCGAACTTATATTGGCGCGATGCCGGGGAAGATCATCCAAGGAATGAAAAAAGCCGGTTCGGGAAATCCGGTGTTCCTCTTGGATGAAATTGACAAAATGTCCACCGATTTTCGTGGCGACCCCTCTGCCGCATTGATGGAAGTGCTCGACCCCGAGCAGAACACTGCCTTCAACGATCATTATCTTGACGTTGATTACGATCTCTCGAAGATCTTGTTCATTTGCACGGCAAACATGTTGGAGCGAGTTCCCCGCCCGCTGCAAGATCGGATGGAGATCATCCGCCTTCCCGGTTATACGGAATGGGAAAAGCTTCATATTGCCAAAAAGTATCTACTGAAAAAACAACGTGAGGCGAACGGCCTCACCGAGCGCAACATCGAGTGTCCCGATAGTGTGCTCTCGGCCATTGTTCATTCTTATACACGAGAGTCTGGGGTGCGGAGCCTCGAACGGGAAATTGGCACTCTCTGTCGTAAGGTTGCCATCGAGGTGGTGAAGAAAGACCGCAGTGCTCGTGTCCGGCTGACTACGAAGACTCTGGCAAAATACTTAGGTCCTGAGCGTTACCGGATTTCCAAAGCTGAATTGGAGGATAAGATTGGAGTCGTGACCGGCCTGGCCTGGACAGATGCAGGCGGAGAACTGCTGGCTACGGAAGTGACCGTGCTGCCTGGCAAAGGAAAGCTAACGGTCACCGGAAAAATTGGCGAAGTTATGCAAGAGTCAGCCCATGCCGCGATGAGCTACGTCCGTTCGCGTGCAGAGGAACTGAATCTCGACAAAGACTTCTACCAAAAGATCGAGGTTCATATCCACATTCCTGAGGGCGCGACCCCGAAGGATGGCCCCTCGGCTGGCGTCACGATGGCGACTGCTCTCGTTTCTGCGCTGACGAAGATCCCGGTCCGGCACGATATTGCTATGACTGGAGAAATTACTCTGCGCGGTCGGGTGCTGCCCATTGGCGGCCTCAAGGAGAAGATCCTGGCTGCTCATCGCGGAGGGATCAAACGTGTCCTTGTTCCTCTTGAGAACAAAAAAGATCTGCAAGACATTCCAGCGGTGGTCCGCAAGGCCGTGCAGATCGAGACAGTAGAGCATATGGACGAGGTGCTCCGGGGGGCTTTGGTGCTCGCCGAGCCCGCGCAATTTCTCAAGCAGCAGGAGCCCCCTATAACGGATGCGACTCTCTATCCGTCTGAAACCCCTGTCCCTATTCCCGTGTCAGAGATTGTTGCTCATTAGCCTCAGGGGTTGACAGGTAAAAACCGCACTGCTACTGGTTACGCCTCATCGACAAGAGGAAGGCCCCTTCTTCAATAGCCAGCTGCGTCGTCTTGAGCGAGGGCGGTTAGCTCAGAGGAAGAGCATCGGCCTTACAAGCCGAGGGCCATCCGTTCGAACCGGATACCGCCCAGGGTGGGGTCGTAGTTCAGCTGGTTAGAACGCCGGCCTGTCACGCCGGAGGTCGCGAGTTCGAGTCTCGTCGGCCCCGCCACCTGCCTCCCTCAATGAAAGAGGATTGTGTTCATGAAAAAAGAAACATCCACGCCCTCTCAGCGGACTTGCCTTGCCGCTCGCCGTTGGCACATCGTCGATGCGCAAGGGAAAACGGTCGGACGTCTTGCCAGTGCCGTTGCTGGTGTGCTACGAGGAAAAAATAACCCCGCCTTTTCGCCGCATCTGGATACGGGCGATTTCGTTGTGGTGATCAACGCCCGGCAAGTGCACTTCTCCGGCAATAAGCTACGGGACAAGGTCTATTACCGCCATACGGAATATCCCGGCGGAATTCGGCAGACTCTCGCGGGACAACTGTTAAATTCTCGCCCTGAGGATGTGCTGAGAAAGGCGATCGCCGGCATGCTGCCGAAGACCCCGCTTGGACATCAATTGGCCAAAAAGGTAAAAATCTATCCTGGTCCAGAGCATCCACACGCGGCTCAGCAGCCCGTAGAATTTTCTCCTGGAGAATAAGGCACATGGCTGAACGGAAAACGGCATATTGGGGAACTGGGAAAAGGAAGACCGCGGTTGCGCGGGTGCGAATTTTCTCAGGCGAGGGAATGCTCACAGTGAACCGCAAGTCGCTAAACGAATATTTTGGTCGTGAGACGGTGCGGATGATTGTCCAGCAACCCTTTGAAATGACACAAACTCAAGGGCAATATGATGTCGTGGCGAATGTTCGGGGTGGTGGTAATGCTGCCCAGGCGTCGGCAATCCGGCACGGAATAACCAGAGCGCTCCTAGAATTGAATCCAGAGTTCCGGCCGGTATTGAAAAAGGCTGGCTTTATTACGCGCGATTCGCGGGAAGTGGAGCGCAAGAAATACGGGAGGCACAAAGCGCGGAAACGCCCACAATACTCAAAGCGATGAATAACTTCCCTTGCAATGAGTGTCAATCGACCCCGAGCAGAAGAAACACCCCTAACAGGCATGTTACACAGTTTGCCGACCATGCCGCGAGGGGAGGGGAAAGCACTCCACTGTGGCCGAGAGAAACGGTCAGGGCAAGAATAATCCAGTATCCAAATCCTCCCATTAGCGCGCAGCCCAAAGCGGTGGGGAGGGCAAACTGCCTAGCCCCGGGAATAGCAAGAGCAATCCCAAGAAGGGTCATGACCAGTGTTGCAAATGGGATTGCCCCTTTGAGCTGTAAATCGACCTGATATTCTGTTGTATCCAATCCCTTGCGCTGGAGATTGGCGATGTGTGCGCGCAGCTGCTGAAAAGAAAATTCCTCTGCTTCCATGTCGACGAGTGCGAAGTCGTCAGGGGTTTCTTGCAGCCATGTTCCATCTGCTTGATTAAAAGCAGAATTCTTTTCTTCGGGAGATAAAGGTTTTTCTTGTACGTTTTCGAAATGCCACTGCCCCTCTTGCCAGTAGGCCTGCGCGATCTCCACCAGCGAACGTACGTGAAAGTGCCCGTCGAGCAGGTAGATCGTAATGCCAAAAAGGATGTTTCGGCGAGAATCAAAATGATCGACGTGGTAAAAGACGTTTTCTCCGTGGTACCAGAAACCTCGTTCGTGGAACAATCCATGAAATGCCTTTTGTTTGATTTCCACGGTATTGATGTACCGAGATCTATGGAAAGAATAGGGAACGACGAATTCGTTCCAGGCCAAGGCGCCGAGGCTCAGGATGCCAGCCAGAAAGAGAAGCGGACGGGCAATTTGCCACAGGCTGACCCCACATGTTTTTAAGGCGAGGATTTCTCGATGACGTGCGAGCAGGCCAAGACTGAGAAGGGCTCCGGTTAGTGCCGCCGCCGGTGCGGCTTGAGTGAGGAGCAAAGGGGCTTTGAAGAGAAAGTAGCGCAAAATAGTAGAAGCTGGAGCCGCATACTTAATAAAATCATCGAGGCGATCGAAAAAGTCAACGAGTAGAGAAATGCCTAAAAAAAGAGTCAGGCACAAGAAGAAAAATCGGAGAAATTCCCTGCGAAGATAGGTGGAAATGAGAGAGAGAGAAGGTGAGGAAAAGGCCATTTGAGCTGAACAAGACGCCTTATTTTGTTATTTGTGCAAGAGGAGAAGGGGCGATATGAATTCTGCTCCACCAAGAAGAGATGGGGAAGAACCTGATTTCATGGACGGCTCCCTGAAAGAGACAGATGCCAACGCCGCCTAATATGATATTGGGCAACCACAAAGAGATTGCCGGAGGCAAGACTCCTTTTTTCCCCAAAGTCTCTCCAACTGTGAGGAGCACGTAGTAGACAAAAATAATTGCCAAGCCCGTGGCAAAGCCGTGCGAGCGAAGGATCCCAGTTGGTTGTGTGCTCAGAGGGAGAGCAATGAGGCTAAAAACTACGCAGGAGAAGGGGAGAGAGAACCGGCGGTGCAATTCGACAAGTTCAGCGTTGTAACTGACCCCGGCGGCCCGTTTCTGTTGAATAGTGTTTTGTAGTTCCCCAAGCAGCATATCCTGCGGGTCGCGGTTTGGCTTTTTTGCCTCGGCAAGAGCAGTGGCGAGATTCAAGGTTACGTCGTAGACGGAAAAATATGTCGTTTGGTACCCCTTGCCAGAAGATTCCGCACTGTGCATCGTGCCATCGAGCAGCCTGAGCGTGAGTAAATGGCTGTCTTCATTAGTGAGCACAAGGCCACGGTGGGCAAAAAGCGTATTCTTTCTTTGTTGTTCTCTGTTATCGGCGATCATCACTCCACGGAGGAGGGTTCCGGGAGGTTGAATTTCTTCGGCGTAAATGACGAGTCCCTCAAAGTCATCATTGAAGGTTTTTTCTTTCAGACCGGCTGTGGCGCGCGTTTTCGTCACTTCGTAAAATACTTGCTTAAGAGCAGTGTTACTCCAAGGACGGACGTAGAGCGTGAGAAGGAACGTTCCTCCCAAGACAACAAGAGTAAAGATTCCGACTGGCAAAGCCATTTGATAGAGACTAATGCCACAACTTTTGAGGGCGGTTATTTCCCGGTCAGCTGAAAGGCGGCCGAAGCTCCACAGCAAAGCCAGGAGAAAGGCCATTGGTACGGCAACTTCAAAAAAGGCAAGCGTCACGTAAAGGAAAATCTTTGCCATTTGCAGGATTGGCACCCCGCGGTTTACGACTAGCTCAACCAGCTTGAGAATCCTGGCCGTAAAAAGGATAAAAGTGAATATGACCAAGCCCAGCAAAAAGGGAATGACCACCTCGCGACCAATGTAACGCGACAGAATTCTGCCCATGGGTCAGGATCCTAAAAAAAAAGCTACTGATTGTAAATCCCGAAGGATTTATGGGGTACACCCCGTGCAGGAGTATCTTCGCGCTTTTCGGCATAGGGTACTGGAGGTCTATCTCCTCCCCTCTCTCAGGGGAACTCCCGTGGACCAACTCGCCCGGAACGCAGAGATTCCGGTTCAGTATAAGAGCCGGTCTTTTTTTGACCTGCTTGCCGAGAGGGGAACTCATCAGGGGGTTGCTGCTTCTTTACTTGCTTTCCCTTACGATTCTCTCCAGAACGTTGTCGAGCGAAATGCGAATTTGCTCTTAATCCTTGATGGGATTCTTGATCCACGCAATCTTGGTGCGCTTTTGCGTACTGCCGAGGCTGTCGGGGTTGGAGGAGTTATTCTGCCCAAAAGGCGCTCTGCCTCTCTTTCTCCTCTGGTAGAAAAAGCTGCGGCTGGAGCAGTAGCCTATGTACCGGTCTGTCAAGTAGAAAACCTCGCACGTGCTCTTGCCATGATTCGGGAAACCGGTTATTGGCTCGTCGGTCTTGCTCCTGATGCTCACCAAACATTGTATGATCTGGATCTCTCTGGAAAGATCGCGCTTCTTCTTGGCGGAGAAGAAAAAGGGCTACGGTCTTTGACGAGACAAAAATGTGATTTTCTGGTCACCATCCCTATGTTGGGTAAGCTAGAGTCTTTAAACGTTTCCGTGGCTGGCGCAGTTGCTCTTTATGAATTCGTACGGAGGGCGCTGATTAGAGAAACGAAAGACTCTTGACTTGTTATCAAGAACCGGATAGGCTCTGAAGGTTACCTTAATTATGATAGAATGTTATTTTGTGTTTTATTCCTCCCTTCGGGCTGCGAGGACAGCGAACCCGCAGAAAGAGACGCCGCGTTACTGCTGGCGTAGCTCAATGGCAGAGCAACTGATTTGTAATCAGTAGGTTGTAGGTTCAACTCCTATCGCCAGCTCTTCGAGGTATGGTGTCACTGAGTAGGTGATGTGGAGAGGTTCCCGAGCGGCCAAAGGGAGCAGACTGTAAATCTGCCGGCGAACGCCTTCGGAGGTTCGAATCCTCCCCTCTCCATACCCGAATGAGGAATGACAAGGTAACCAAAGCGGGAATAGCTCAGCTGGCTAGAGCGCGAGCCTTCCAAGCTCGGGGTCGCGGGTTCGAATCCCGTTTCCCGCTCTATTTGCTGTAGACCGAAAGGGTACTGAGGCGCCCAGGTAGCTCAGTCGGTAGAGCACGTCCTTGGTAAGGACGAGGTCGGCGGTTCGATCCCGCTCCTGGGCTTATTCTCAGGTTTGATCGGATAACTTTGAGCAAGCATCTCGCTGGACGGGAAATCAGTTAAGGAGCACGAGCGATGGCGAAGGCGCGGTTTGAGCGAAAGAAGCCGCATGTGAATGTGGGGACGATCGGGCATATTGA
>JBGPOI010000061.1:0-15566 GCA_041487975.1 Binatia bacterium
GAACTCGTCCACGCCCGCTCGCTATTGGAGCAACAACACAAGGCCCTCGAACTGATTGAGACCTGCTCGGCCGATAGTCCCCTGGGGGTGCAATTGTTTGGCGCGGTGGCGGAAGAAATCCGCGACGCGGCGCAGTGGCTCGAAGAAGCAGGGGTGCCGTTGATTGATCTCAATATGGGCTGCCCGGTCGAGAAGGTAGTCCAGCGCGGCGCCGGCGCGGCCATGCTGCGTGACCTGGAGAAAACCGGCAATCTCGTCCGCATGGTTACCCAGGCGGTCAAAATTCCCGTGACGGTGAAGACACGACTGGGGTGGAATAACTCGCGGCTCGATGCTGTACACCTCGCGCCTCTCCTGGAGGATGCCGGAGTCGCTGCGCTCACTATTCATGGCCGCACCCGCGAGGGCGCGTTCGGCGGGTCGGTGAATCTGGCGGGAATTCGTGCGGTCGTGCAGTCGGTGCGGACGCTGCCGATCTTCGGTAACGGCGATGTCGGCAATCCGCAGTCCGCCAAGCGCATGCTGGATGAAACTGGCTGCGCCGGGCTGGTCATCGGCCGTGGCGCGCTGTCGAACCCGTGGGTGTTCCACGAAATCCGCGCTGCTTTGGACGGCTGTCCTCCGCCACCCACACCCGCGCTGGAGGAACGGGTGGCGTTTATGACGCGCCATTTTCTCCGGGCGGTCGCCCTGCGCGGTGAGGCGATTGCGTGTATCCAATTTCGTAAGGTGATTGATTGGTACGCTCGTGCCTTTGGGCCGTGCACCACTCTGCGGCTGGGGATGAAGCAGTTGCACGGTGCGGCGCAGTACCACGAGCTGGTGGGGCGCTTTCTGGAGGAGCGATTACGCACGGCCAGGCCGGATGCGCCACTGAGTGCCGCATGCTAATTGTTGGGGGCACAGGTTGCTAAATCAGATCACAGGAGATTCGTACACGAGCTTGCCTGAACTCCGTAGCGTGCGCCATGCGCACGAAGACAAACCAGCGGCACTACAGACGTGCGCTGCGCGCACGTTACCCCGATTGTATCCCAATGTTATGTGGTTCGACTTAGCTTGTGCTGCTGACGCAGCCAGATAGCCCTTTTTCTCTATGACACGCTGCCTCGTTTGTCTCTGTCTCGTGCTCTGTCTGGTTTCCCCGAGTCTCGCTCAAGACGAGGAGCCGATTTTCAGCAGTGATGAGGCGCTAACCACTACCAGCACCCCGAACGAGACAAACTCCCCGGCGCATCCCGCTACCGCCTACTGGAAGGTGGCGGCCACTATGACTCTGGCCGCCGCCGCGCCGGGCACTCATGTGCAGATGTTGCTGCCTCTGTCGGATGGCCGTCAGAGCGTGCTTGCTCGTCACACCGGCGCCGATGGTGTCAATTATCGTGAAGAAGCCGATGGTCTCAACCTTTGGGGGCACTGGCAGGTGACCGGAGCGAGCGCGGCCAAACGACAGATCCGCTATGAATATACCGTGGAGATCGCCGACGCGCGTACCGAACTGCCAACTACATCATTTCCCCCTAAGGTGACTGCTCCCGAGATCAGGCCGTACCTCTTACCTTCAACCCTGATCCAGAGCGACGCGGCACAGGTGCGTGCCCGTACGCGGCGTCTCGTGCAGGGCAGCAAACGGATTGATCAGGCGGCATGGGCACTGTACCAACATACCGCTGCCTTTCTCGTGCCGGAGACGGGCAATGAGAAGAGTGACGCGCTGTCCGTGCTCATCGCAGAACGTGGCAGCCGCTTTGGCAAGACCCGGGCGCTGGTTGCCTTGCTGCGCGCCGCCGGCATTCCGGCGCGCGTCGTCGGCGGCATCCGGCTCGGCGACACCGCGCGGAAACGCACGACGATCTCCTGGGCAGAAGCACTGCTTGGTGACACCTGGGTGCCGATGGACCCAACCGGAGGCTATTTTGCCTGGCTGCCCAATACCTACCTCGCTCTCTACCGTAACGATCTCCCTCTCCTCATTCACACCCGACAGGTGCCGGTCGAGTACACGTTTTTCATCCGCCAACTCACGCGCGGTGCCGCGCTGGCCACGGAGCAACCGGAGGAGCGTGGCCAAGGAAAGCGGAGGAGGGAAGGGCTGCGTTATGAGAGCGAGCATGTCCACACCGTGGCGGCCTATGTCGATCGACCGCTTGCCAGTGTGGTGCTGATCAACGATGAAGCTATCCCGCAAGGGGTGGTGGACCAGATCCTGGCCGCGGCCCGGGAGGCTCAGATCAACATTGCGCTGCTGAGCGCGGACTTCGAGTCGAGCTATTTTCGCGAACACTACCTCCAGTCTCTGGTGAGCAACAACCTCACGCTCGTGCGCGAGGCGAACCTTCTGCTGATCAACACCGCCGACACCGCCGGTCTGTATGCGTTGCTCAAACAGGGAGAACTGGGAGTGAAGCTCGACGATCTGCATGTGGTGATCGCCGGCGGGTTTGCCAAGCCGGTGGGCAAAGTGCTCGGAGCGGTGTTGTTGCGTGTATTGGAGCCGACGGAGGTCGTCTTAGTCCAGCAGCAGTCCAACCTCACGCGGTTGTGGGAGATTGCCCGCTCTCATCTGCACGATGGGCTGCCTTTGCTTGAGAGCGCCGCTCGCTACGATACCCAGGCTGTCTTGTTGAACGCTGAGACCCTCAACAGTCTGGGCTGGTGGCGACACGCGCTGGTGAAACTGTGGGCGCTGGCCGTGCAAACCCAGGTGCCGTTGCCTTCCCTCAACTTGATCTTGGTACTGCCGCTTATTGCCTTCTTTCTGCTCATTATTCGCAATGTCATCGGCCTGGAGACTTTTGGCACCTTCTCGCCGATGTTGCTGTCGCTGGCATTCCTGACTACGGGCTTAGGCTGGGGATTAGTCGTCTTCCTCATCATTGTCGGTCTGGGCAGTGGTTTGCGTCTAGCTTTGCAACGTTTACGTCTCCACCTGGTGTCCCGCATCGCCATTCTCATCGCCGTGGTCGCGGTCAGCATGGCCGGGCTCACTGTCCTGGGGGCAACCTTGGGCATCGGCGCGCTCCTGCACGCCAGTATCTTTCCCATGGTTATCATGGCGAACCAGATCGAGAGTTTTACCAATACCCAGCTTGAACGTGGCACGGGCGAAGCGCTGCGGCTGACGCTGAGCACGTTGCTGGTCGCGACCTGTTCTTACGTGGGCATTGAGAACACGGGGCTGAAGCCTCTGGTGCTGACTTTTCCCGAGATCCTCATCGGCGTGATCGCCATCGAATTGCTTCTCGGGCGCTGGCGAGGGCTCAGGTTGGTCGAGTATGTGCGGTTCTATGGCTTGTTGCGACAGGGTGCAGTCAGCTTTCAGCCGTCAGCCGTCAGCCAAACCACAACAAACCCAAAAACGACAACTGTTACCAAGTCACAGACTGGACGGTGAGAGGTTGTCTTAGCGATTTTGTCTTGCTGATAGCTGAGAGCTTATACCTATGCTCCGTTCCCTGCGCACTTTGTCGCGCGAATTCCTCGGCCTCAACCGCCGGAACCAGGACCTGCTGGCACGCTATAATCCCCGTGCGCTCTTCCAGGTCGTGGATCACAAGCTCAAGACCAAGGCCGCTCTCCGCGCTCTCGACCTGCCCGTCGTAGAAACCCTGGGCGTGTATCGCCTCCAACGTGATATCTCCCGCTTCACTACTGAGGCTCAGGACTGGAAAGAGTTTGTCATCAAACCTGCCCAGGGCGCCGGTGGGGAAGGGGTAGTGATCGTGACCGGCCGGCAAGACTCAGCCTTTGTGACTTCGGATGGGCGTCATCTGCGGGCCCGTGATTTAGAGAGCCACCTGTCAGACATCTTGGGTGGGGTGTTCTCGCTCAACCAGCGCTACGATGAAGCCTTCGTTGAGCGCCGCCTGCGCGCCCATCCGACGCTCGCGCGCCTCAGTTTTCAAGGCTTGCCTGACATCCGCGTGATTGTATTCCGTGGCGTGCCATTGCTGGCGATGCTGCGACTGGCGACCGTGGCGTCCCGAGGACGGGCCAATCTGCACGTAGGTGGTGTTGGCGTGGGGATCAATCTGGCTACCGGGGTGACGACCTACGCGGTAGTGGGGAAACGGTGGCTGACTGTGCATCCGGATACTGAGCGCCCGCTCGGCGGGGTGCGCATCCCGCGCTGGGAAGAAGTGCTTGCCATTGCCGCGCGTTGCGCTGATGCCGTCTCCTTAGGGTATCTGGGAATTGATCTTGCCCTGGATGCTGAGATGGGACCGTGCGTGCTGGAGTTGAACGCTCGGCCCGGATTGTCAATCCAACTCGCCAATCGTCGTGGCCTGCGCCCGTTCATTGAAGCCGTGGAGCGATGTGCCCTGCAAGACCTGTCAATCAGTGAGCGGGTGCGATTGGGACAAGAAATTGCCGGGGCGACTGCTAGAGAAAGAGAGGGCGGTGATGAAGTCGCTGGGGTAGAGTGAAGAGGCTTCCGATAGAGCTGGAATCGTGGCACCTCCCCATTCCGGCCTTTCCCCGCAAAGGGGGAAGGAGAGAGAGCCTCTCGCAAATCGTTACATTGCTTTCGCAAACGGTTGCTATCGGTTGGCCGCACAACAACTTTTTCCTTTCTCCCATTGACAGGGGTTGGTAGGCTGATTACTATGCGTCAAAATTACGCAAACATCCCTGGGGAGGGAGCATGCCAACCGTCTACGGCGGGGAGAAGAACCCGCAGGAACTTTACGACCACTTGTCCAAGCTCGACAGCGGCTACACTCTTGAAGCCTGCGCGACATATGCCGACTGGATCGGTGAGATCAAAACCCTCAAGCAAGAGCGCAATGCCGTGGTCCTCGCCCACAACTACCAGCGGCCGGAGATTTTCGAGGTGGCCGATTTTATCGGCGACTCGCTCGAACTGGCCCGGGCGGCCAAGAAAGTCTCGTCGGACATGATTGTGTTCTGCGGCGTGCACTTCATGGCTGAGACCGCCAAGGTCGTCAACCCTGAACGTACCGTGCTCTTGCCTGATTTGCGCGCAGGCTGCTCGTTGTCTGAGAGCATCACCGCCGAAGCGCTGGCCGACCGCAAAGCCGAACTGCGCAAGGCCTATCCCGACCTGAAGGTGGTCTGCTACGTCAATACCACGGCGGATGTCAAAGCCGAATCCGACGTCTGCTGCACCTCGGCCAATGCTCTGCAGGTGGTTGAAGCGCTGGACAGTCAGCACATTCTGTTCGTGCCTGACGAGAATCTCGCCCGCTACGTGCAGAGCCAAACCGCCAAAACGATTCTCTCGTGGGAAGGAAACTGTTACGTCCACCATCAGATCACGCCCGAGCATATTCTTTCCGTGCGCCGTAATCTGCCGCAGGTGAAAATCCTCGTGCACCCCGAGTGCCGGGAAGATGTGATCCAGCTTGCCGACGCGGTGCTCTCGACCAGCGCCATGATGCGTTACGCCAAGGAGAGCCCGGCCCAGGAGTTTCTCATCGTCACCGAGTGCGGTCTGTCGGACCGGCTATTGCTCGAAGTGCCGGAGAAGAAATTTTATAAGAGCTGCAAGCTGTGCGCCTTTATGAAGATGATCACCCTCGATGGCGTGCGTGACTCGCTCCGTCATCGCCGGTACGAGATCTCGCTGCCTGAGGACGTGCGGGTGGGAGCGGAGCGTTCGCTCGAACTCATGCTGCAACTCAGTGCCTAGCCCGATTGCGGATTGCGGATTGGCGAGTGCGGATTACACAACTCAGGCGCATCCACGCGTGGCCGTGGATGCGGTGCTGTTCTCTATCTCTGAAGGGGCGTTGCAGGCCTTACTGGTCAAGATCAAAAAAGGACCGTGCGCTGGACGCTGGGCGTTTCCCGGCGGGTTGGTGCAAGTCGGAGAAGCGCTCGATGATGCGGCGCGCCGTGAGCTCTACGAGAAGACCGGCGTTCAGGATCTCTATCTCGAGCAGCTCTACACTTTTGGTGATGCCCGCCGTGACCCGGCTGCGCATACCGTCGCCGTGGCCTATTTTGCCTTAGTGCCTGACCCGGGCCGCACGCTCCGCAGTGGCGAGAAGTACGCCGACATCGGCTGGTTCCCCGTGCGCACGCTGCCACAACTCGCCTACGATCATAACGCCATTGCCGCCTATGCCCTGCAGCGGCTTCAGGCTAAGCTCGGGTACACCAACATTGTCTACAGCCTGTTACCGCGCGAGTTCACGCTGGCCGAGATTCAAGAGATCTACGAAGTGATCCTGGATCGACATCTCGATCGGCGTAACTTCCGCCGTAAGGTCTTGGCTCTGGGCTTGCTCAAACCCTTGGCGAAAACCCGCCGTGGCGCCCACCGACCGGCCACGCTTTACACCTTTACCCGCCGCAGCCCGATGAATGTCGAAGTGCTCTGACAGTAATGAGTAACGAGAACTGAGGACTGAGTCATTGAAGCCTTGAGTCCTAGTTTTCACTCATTACTCGTTACTCATCACTCATGACTCACCTTGGTAACTCACCCATGAGCTTGAAAAACTCGTCAATGGGTCGAGCCGGCAGGGTCTGAATCGACGCGTTGCCCTGCGCCGCGGCATATGCGGCTCCTTTCAGGGCAGCGACCTCATTGGGATACTCGGCCAAAGCGACGAAATCGTATTCGCCAAAGCAAGCTACCACATAGAGAAATTTTCCGCCCAGGGATTCGTTAAACTGCTGCACCTTGGCGAAGTCGCCGGCCACCTCGCGGATTTTCATCACCCCTTCTCTCGATAGTTTCACCAGTTGTACGTAGAGCGCCATAACCACCTCCTTTTTGTTGTTGTTGCCAATGGTCTGGATCTGTCTTCATCCCTATACCACACTGCCAAGACATGGATATGAGGGTGGGAGTTGGGGAAGTCTCTGCTATTGTGATAGATAGGCAGCATGGAAAGGAAACAAAATGATGCGGAAAACTCTGACCTGGGCGGTACTCTTCACTGTTGGACTTGGCTCGCCGCTGTGGGCCGAACCGGTCACGACGCCGAGCCTGCCTGCCAAAGCCAAGCCCGCGCCAGCCACCGCGGCGGCCGCGTTGCCCACTCCACTCCCAGCTGAACTATTTCGCGGACAAGCCCGCGAGGCTTATAAAGCGGCGGCAGAGATTCCCGACGTATTTGCCGGCCTCGCCTGCTACTGCGGCTGTAAAAAATCATACGGGCATCGCTACCTGCTCGATTGCTTCTCCGACGAGCACGGCGCCAGTTGTAGCCATTGCATTAACGAGGCGCTGGAGGCGCACTCTCTTTTTCTGACCGGCACCCCGCCGGACGAGATCCGCAAGTTCATCGATCAAAAGTACGGGGATAAATAAGCAGTCGGGCGCAAAGGGAAGGGGGAACGGGGAAACGAGAGGTGATGTATGGACCGCCGCCGCTATCAAATCGCGGGATTTCCTTCGACCATTCATCACGAAGCCTGTAGGAGGATTCTGTTGTGACCGAAGTCGTCAGCGTCAAACCCATCTTTGCGGCCATGCCGTTGAGTCTCAACAAAGAAGCGGCCAAAGAAGCGGCCGTCGTCTATCAGTTCAATCTGAGCGGGGAGGGCGGTGGGCAGTTTATCGTCACGATCAAGAACGGCGCGTGTACCGTCGAAGAGGGAGTTGCGCCGGCGGCCGACGCCACCATTTCGACTACGGCCGCTGACTATATGAATATCGTCACTGGAGCCTACCCGTTCGGGTTAGCCTACATGAACGGTCGACTGAAGGTCGAGGGGAATCTGCGCCTCGTCGTGCGCATGGGCGCATATTTCGCGCCGCAATCGTAAACCGCCACTTCTCGCCTGTATTACGAACTTTTACTCGTGAGCGCTGCGCGCATCATTTCTATACCTGCCTGCGCCTCGCTCCAACCGCGACCTCCGGAGAGAGCACCGTCGACGACGAGGGCGTGGCCCGAGACGAAGCTTGCCGCATCGCTCGCCAGCCACAGTGCGGCGCGGGCAATGTCTTCCGGTTGTCCGGCACGGCGGATTGGCTGCACCATAGCAAAGGCTTGGTTGAGGAGCGGCATTTTTTCCGCGATCGCTTCTTCGGAAAGCCCCAGGTGTCTGCCGAAGATCGGCGTGACGATCCCACCCGGACAGATGCAGTTCACGCGCACACCGCTCTCACCCAACTCCATGGCGACCGACTTGGTGAGATGAATCACCGCCGCCTTGGCTGCGCTGTAGATATGCGGACCGAAGCCCGCGCGCAACCCTGCGACGCTGGCGGTGCTGATGATGCTGCCTGATCCTTGATGTTTCATCAGGGGAGCCGCGTGTTTGATACCCAAGACAACGGCGCGGAAGAGCACGGCCATCGTCGTGTCGAGTTGCGTTGTATCGGTCTCTTCGATCATGCCGGAGACACCACCGAAACCCGCGTTGTTGAAGAGACAATCCAGGCGGCCAAAGCGACTAACGGCACGGTCAATTGCCGCTTTAATGTCCTCTTCTTTGCTGACGTTGGTGTGCTGATACACTGCTGCGCCTTCAAGTTCCGCAGCGAGTTTCTCCCCTTGCTCGTCGAGAATGTCAGCAATCACGACCGTCGATCCTTCGGAGACGAAGAGCCGTACTGTCGCCGCGCCGATACCACTCGCGCCGCCGGTAATGACTGCAACTTTGCCATCGAGTGCGCCCATAGAGTTCCTTTCTTACTTTGATTGTTCGGCGTTTGCCGCTTTACCCACTGCGCCTCGCCCCGGCGAATGAGTTCTGGCCAGATTTCTGCGGACGGCTTGTTGAAAACGGTTGCCGCGTCGGCCGGCAGGACATGCCAGCCGCCCTGTGCTACCTCGAAATCGAGTTGTCCCGCCCCCCACCCAGCATAGCCGAGATAGGCGCGGAATTTCGCCCGCGCGCCGACCTCATGGATGAGCTGCTCAAGCATCCGCTGGCCTGCGACCGTGTAAACATCCTCGAACACGCGCAGAGACTGTTCAACTTGGCCGTTGGAGCGGGCGAGAATCAACATCTGACTTCTGCCGACCGGGCCACCGAGGTAGACAACGTCGGGCCGCTTTTGCAGTCCCTTGACCTCCGATAGCAGGGTAGAGAGTCGCGCTTCAGTGGGGCGATTGATGACCACGCCCATTGCCCCCTTCTCGTCATACGCAAGCAAGAGAATGACGGTTTCGACAAAATTGGGATCGCCCAGGCGTCGGCTGGCAACGAGAAATTTTCCTTTGGCCAGCGCTGGATGCGGCTGGGGGGGATTCAACGCTGTGAGCGCGGTAGAAAGCCCGGCAGGGAGCATCGCCGCTTGTTGGTCGGAAAACGCTGCCGCACCTCTCGGCATGCCAAGCGACAACGCGAGTTGGAGCAAAGGGATTACGGCAGTCGTGAAAAGAGGCCTCTTGGGAATTTGCCTCCTTGTCGGCAAGGTAACGTTCAGCATGGAATGGCGCCTCCCGGTGCGGTAAAAGAATCTCCTGCTGCGTTTAAACGGAAAAAAGCCGTTCGCGTTCCTTCTCGCGCTTTTTCCCGATCTCCCTACAACGTCGCCGCCACCTCACGATGGATCCGCAGGAGTTCCGGGATTGTTTCCGGCGGACGACGGCCAAAGCCGCACTCCGTGGCGATCCCCAAGCCCGAAGTGTATTGGCGGGCGGCTCGGAGTCGCCGCAGCGCCCCCTCCACCCCATCGGTATGATGAATCAGCCCAAGATAGAGTTTTGCATTGCCAAGGTCGAGATCTTTCAGTGGTGCAAAGTAGGCAGCGTCGTCGCGATTGCGTGGCACGGGCATGTGGTAAAAATCGATCTGGCGGGCTACCGCTTTTCGGGCTGCGTTTGCCATGCGAACCAGCAAGCGCAAATCGGCAGGTTCCACCAGATGTCGATGTCCCAGGTCGCCGTAACACAGGTGACAACCCATGAGCGTTTGCTCTGGCACATACCGGGCAAGGGCGGTGAGCGCCTGGAGATAGCGCTCGAGCGGATCACCTGTCGGCTGCCAAGAACCACCAAAGTGGTCCTGCAGTTCTAAGGCCAGGACTTCGACGCAGATGTCCCACTGGATCGCGAGATCGTCCGCAGGGACCGCCTTGACGATGTGGGCGAGCTCCCGCCCCATCGCTTCCTCATAGGCTGACCACATGACCGCAAAATCGCGGGCGTTTGTCAGAAAAGCCCGGGTGGCGCTCTCGGTTAGCGGCAACGAGACCTGGAATTTCACCCCCGGCGGAATCACTCCCACGGCACGGAGGGCACAGAAGTCCTGGTAGGATTTCTGTGCCGCGTTGGCGTAACCGAGATGGTCGAAGCGCACGGCCTCGACTCCCTCCTTAACCTTGAACAACCAACTTTCGTCGCCATAATCCTGAGGAAACCAATTTTCTTTGCCGTCAATCGGTTTCGGCTTTTGTATGGTCTCCAGAGCAGGATGGCCGTGATAAATCGTGGCCGCGAGGAATTGGATCCACACGCGGCGGTAGCCGGTCTCGCCGTCTGGCAGGCAGGTGACGTACTCGCCGACTCCCTCACCACAAATGCGCAGCACCTCGGCTGCGGTCTCTCCCGGGACACTGCCGACTAATAACACTGAACCGTTCATGCGTGACATTGGTGTCATCCTCCTGCCACTATTTCGTGTAATGCTCAGCGCCGAGAAAATGCAGCGACACGTAACGTTCGTCGCCACTCACCCAGCTAGCGTGCGCCACGGGCGGTATGTAGAACAAGTTCCCCGGGGTGAGTTCGATGCTGGTTCCATCGGCCATTGCCGCAACCGCGCCTCCGGAAACCACCAACCCTACGCCGGGGCGTTTCATCATCACGGAGGTCTTCGCTGTTCTCCCTGCGTCGCTCTTCTCGCCACTACAGAGTGTCCTCCATTACACAAGGTATGCGTCGAGCTGTGAGGTCAGCTTGATCGCGTCAGCGGAGTCGGGTCACTCAACCGAGATGCTCAGTTCGGAATTCATTAGCTGTGTTTCTTGCTCGATACTTCCTGAAGGAAAGGGGCTCCTTTGCAGAACAGGAAGCATGGCGAACTGTAACACCTTCGCTGACCAACCTTCAAGCAGCAGACCATCCGCGTGAGCCGCGGGTCTGACAACTTGCCATACCAGCCCAGCAAAAAAGGGGCAAAGTCAATGGACACCGCGCCGGGACTGGACTTGCCACAATCCTAACGTATCCTTTTGCCTTGTTATGGAAAATCCAGACTGCACTCTTGAACTGTCCGCCGAGAACATACGGCACCTGGTTACACAAGCGGTAGAGCGGATTGTCGCTCACCTCGAGTCCTTATCGATCCAGCCAGCGGTGGATGTCGAAGGAGGCATTGAACTGGCCCGTAGTCTGGTCGAGCCGCTGCCAGAGACCGGCCAGCCTTATCCTGAACTGCTCGAGGTGCTGTTCTCTAAAGTCATTCCCAAGAGTTTCAATACCGCCAGTCCTGGTTACTTGGCCTACATCCCTTCCGGCGGCATCTTTCATGCCGCTGTGGCCGATCTCATCACTGACGCGGTGAATCGCTACATGGGCATCTGGGTCGCCGCGCCCGGGCTGGCGCAGTTGGAAGCCAATGTTATTCGTTGGTTCTGCGACCTCGTCGGGTATCCTGCCTCTGCCAGGGGATTCCTCACCACCGGAGGTTCGCTGGCTAACTTCTCCGCCGTGGTGACGGCCCGCCGGGAACGCCTACCGGAAAATTTTTTGTCCGGCATCCTGTACGTGTCCGAGCAGACCCATCACTCGGTGCAGAAGGCGGCCCTGCTTGGCGGATTTCCGTCACACAACGTCCGCTCCATTCCCTCGGACGCGCAGTTTCGTGTCCGGGTCGATCACTTAGAGCAAGCGATTGCCAAAGATCGACAGGCCGGGTTCACCCCTTTTCTGCTTGTCGGCAATGCGGGAACAACGAACACCGGAGCCGTGGATGACCTGCAGGCCTTGGCCGATCTGGCCCAGCGCGAACACCTGTGGCTCCACGTCGATGCCGCCTACGGTGGTTTCTTTTTGCTCACTGCACAAGGACGTACTCTTATGGCAGGCATAGACCGGGCTGACTCTATTACGCTGGATCCTCACAAAGGGTTGTTCCTTCCCTACGGGACTGGATCGCTCTTGGTGAGAGACGGGGAAGCACTGAAGAGAGCCCATAGCGTTGCCGCGCACTACCTGCCTGACACCCAGGAGGATCCGGACCTGGTGGACTTCAGTCAGATTTCGCCGGAACTCTCCCGCGAATTCCGCGGACTGCGGGTGTGGCTGCCGCTAAAGATGCATGGGATTGCGCCGTTCCGTCACAATTTGCAAGAGAAGCTCGATCTCGCCCAGTGGACCACGGCGGAATTGCGCAAAATCGCCGGCAGCGAAATCCTCGCCGCTCCCCAACTTTCCATCGTCGCTTTTCGCTTCACCCGGCCAGGGCTTGATAGCAACTCTCTCAACCAACTCAATCGCGCACTGCTCATCCGTATCAACGCCCGCAAGCGCGTGTATCTCTCTGGCACCATGCTTGGCGACCGCTTTGCCCTCCGTATTTGCGTGCTCTCTTTCCGCACTCACTTTGACCGCATGCAGGCAGGTCTGGCAGATATACGCGCCGCCGTCAGCGAGATACTCGCCGGATAAGTTATTGGTCGCGACCGCCAATCCGTTTGTTGCGAGGGCCGATAATAGGAAGGATATCTCATGCGCGACTCCTTGTCAGTTTAGGCGGTCACGTGCACGGGCTAGTGAGGCCTTTTCTCCTGGAACTGCCCATCGACGTATTTGTGGAGAATGCTGGCAATCAAGGTCTGATACGGCACTCCTTCCGACAGCGCCCGTTTTTGCAAAGCATTCAGGTCTCTCGTAGACAGGCGAATGTTGATGCGTTGGTCTGCTTTGAACGTCGTCGCCGCATACTCTCTGTGCCTCTTTAGCTCAGTTTCCTTCTCCGGACTTGGTTTCAATTCCCCCCGTTCAAACGCTAGGAATAATGGTTTTGAGGAAGATTTCCGTTTCTGACTCGACATAAGGCATCAAGTAGGCGTAGCCTCCGATGAGCACTACAGAAATTTTTTGGCCTGGATATCGTTCCTGGTTAGGGTGCTCAAAGACGTCTACTTCATCAGGATCGAGTTGTAGGGCTTGACTGAACCAGTGTCATTCCAGCAGCCATTACTACTACCTCAACTTGACAACTATCATTACTGGAACTGAGCCACCAAGAGAGTTCTCGACTAAGGTCGATGCCTGCTATGAAAATACCGGCGCTGAGGTTACGCCGCCTCTTTGACCTCTGCGACCGTCACCTTCATGCCGAGACTTTCCAGTTGGCGAATCAACCGTTTGCGTTGCGTGTCCACGTTCCGGTGCTCGAAATAATCGCCTCCTAAATCCTGATACGGCGACCGGGTCTGCAAGACGTGATAGGCGATCCCCAGAATACTATGGCCCACCGCGACCAGCGCTTTCTTCTTGCCCCTCCGTTTCACCAAGCGTTTGTACTGCGCCGCCAGAGAGGTCCCTTTCTGGTGGCGCGCTGCCCACGCCGCCTGCACCAAGGCCGCCCGCAAGTAGCGACTGCCTGTGGTGGTCTTGCCGCTCTGGCGCTTTCCGGCGCTCTCGTTGTTGCCCGGACACATCCCCGCCCAACTGGCTAAGTGCTTGGCCGTGGGGAAGCGCTCCATGTCTACCCCGCTCTCCGCTACGAGGATCTGGGCGAGCGTCTCCCCTACGCCGGGGAGGGGGTCGAGCAGCGGGACGGCCTCAGCCACGAAAGGGTCCGCACTGTTCTCCACTTCCTGCCGGCTCCGCTCCTCCGCGCTCTGGAGAGCCGCCTCCACGTGGTCATACTGGTCGAGCAACGGGCCGAAAATCCACCGCGGCGCTGGCGTCATCCGCCCCTCCAGCGCTTGCTGTAACTGGGGCTGCTTGCGCTTGAGGGTCCGCTGGGCCAGGTGACTCCTCTGCTCCGCGTCGGTCTCGCCTGCCGCCAAAGCCCGCAACATCAACTTGCCACTGACGCCCAGCGCCTCACTGGCCCCTTGCCCCAGCTTGATGGTGGCGCTTTCGATCAGCTTCTGGCTGCGATTGGCCAGCGCGGTTCGCTCCCGCACCAGGCTCTCGCGGTAGCGCGTCAAGTCCCGCAACTCCCGAATCGGCAGCGGGGGAATAAAGCTGGGCTTGAGCAACCCGTGGCGCAAGAGATCGGCCAGCCCTTCGGCATCAATCACGTCGGTCTTGCGGGCTTTGTCCCCTTTGGCGTCACGGGCAGTGGTGAGAATCACGTCCACGACCCCTTCGAGAAGGTTAAAGACGGGCCGCCAATACCCGCCCGTGCTTTCAATCGCCCCGTGCGTGCCTCCCTCCTGACTGAGCCAGTCCAGCACCCGCAGCAAATCCTCGGTCATGGTCGAAAAAGTGCGGACTTCTTTCCGCCCCGCCTTCAGCAGGCACGCCACCAACCTCTTGGCATGGACGTCCATGCCACCACAACACGCGTACCACACTTCCCTGCTCCTCTCCTTTCGGTCCCGGCGGGAGAGCCTGCACGAGTAAAGCGTCTGCTCTGCGTGCTCGCAGCAACAGTTGGTGGTGCCTGGCGGGCTCTCGGGTCAGGCTCACGCACGGGCTCGCGGCACCAAGGCAACTCGACCTCTGGACCGCGGGACCGACTAGAGCTTACCTCTCGACTTCTCCTTTTTCATCCGTGGTGGCGACGCTCCACGTCATGAAGGCTAACGCTCAGCATCAGCCGCCGCGGCCTACCTGTATTCTTTCGCGTTCACTCAGAGCCGCTCGCGGGCCGCGGTCGGGCTGCATGCTGTAGTTAGACGAACGTCCTTCGGCGGGTTCCGTTCCTTCGCACTTCGAGCTCAGGCAGCTTGTTCTTTCAGTTCACTGGGGTGAAGGGACAGATACTCCCTCACCTCAAGATTCATCCGATCAATTTCGGCGAGATAGCCGCCTGCCGATAAGCGGTAATTCTGCGGATTAGTCTCGACCTGTCGGAGTTTTTCCACCTGTTGCTGGAAGTATGCGATGCGTTCCTTGGTCGCCTCAAGTTCTTGATCGTTCCGAATCATCGCTGATCACCTCTACTATTCCACGTCGCGTTTTGTCGCGCTTGAGTTGCCAATGTCCTAGCGCTTCCTGCTCCCCGCCAATCGCCGCCCGCCGCCGAATCCAGAACACACTCGCCCCCTCTACCGTGTGTCCCGCGAGATGGTCGAAAATGATGGCCGCCTCACCCCGCACTTGATTTGAGTCAAACGTATCCTCTATCAGCAGGAAAATGTCTACATCTCCAGGGTCCACTTTGGCCGTGACGAAGGACCCAAACACGAGAAATCTTGCCACCTGTCCAGTAGTGTAGGCCAATTTGTAGATGCGCTCCAGTCGCTGGCCCCTGAGGCGTCTCTGTAGGCTCCCTGTGCCAAAATGCCGGAGCACCTCAGCTAGCGTCCCTTGATGAATCCCTACCGGCAGGTCACCGTTAGTGTCGAATTCAGGCCATTGTTTCATGCGAATTGTTGATTTTCCTTTTCTTATGAACACGGAAGAGGCTAGCGGAACCTGCTCAACCGTTGCGAACTGCACAGCAGGACGCCATCGGGTTGCAGCAAAGAGTTAGGCGGCCTCCCTCTGCGCAGCACTGCTCTCCCCCTC
>JBGPOI010000062.1:0-15534 GCA_041487975.1 Binatia bacterium
ACGATATCTTTGGTCTTGGCCGCTACGACCGCTGACCAGTCATGGTCGGGCAGAACCGCCAGTTCCGGCACGAGATCCTTAAACTTTTTGAGCCGCCAGATTCTTTCCCACCAGGCGTCACGGTCGAAGAGGAGGCCGGGGAGGCGCGTGTAGAAGTATTGCTCTTTGGTCCAGGCGAGATTGCCGCAGAGCAGTACGGGTGCAGCCGGCAGACGTACAAGCACGGCCAAGCCGCCGGCCGTGGCTCCGGTCGCATCGATGAGTAGGACACTGCCGTCGCCGAATAAATCCCGGTACGCGCGAAAGGTTCCCAGCGGCACAGCTCCGGCGAAGTCAATGAACCGCCATGCGCGCACGTCGTCGTACTCCTTGGGCAGAGAGAGTGCTCTTTCTTTCTCATCGGTCGCGGCTTCGTACTCGGCTGAGGCGACGATGGGTTGAGCAAGAGGAAAACTTTCCAACTCGCCAGTGTGGTCAAGCCGCAGGTCAGGTAAGATAATATGTCGTACTTTTTTGCCAGGCAGCTTCGCCCTCTTGAGCTGCGAGAGGATGTCCTGGCCCTCTTCCATCACTGGAGTGCCCGCAGAGGTGCGGAACGTGCCCATGTAACGTTCCGCGTCGTCAGCAATTTTACGGTTGAGTCCCGTCCCAAGCAAAATCAGCCCGTGGCGCGGATGTTCGATGACAAACACGAGGACGTCGAGCGAGGTGGTGCCCAGCAGGCTCTCGTCGCGGTACACCAGTTTGCGCGGGACCACGAGGGTGCCGGTGTTGAAGACATGCAGTTTGAGTCCCGCCACGCCTTTGTACGGTTTGGGCCAGTTGTGCAGCTCGGGCGTGACGTACGGAAGGCGTAAAGGCTTGTCACAGGCGGATAACAAGACCATCAGGACGAAGAAAAGTAGGCGTCGAACCATTAGCTTTTCGCTTGTGGATAGGGAAGCGGCAAAGCCATGCCGTTTCACCGTCTCAAGATTGTAAATTGTCAGCGGCTGAGCTACAACCGCGACATGCCTCCTGCTCACATTCTGTTGATTCTCGTTGCTGGCGCATTAGCCGGCTTTATCAACACCCTGGCCAGCAGCGGGTCGGCTGTGACCTTACCCCTCCTAGTTTTCCTCGGCTTTCCTCCGGCGGTTGCGAACGGCACGAACCGGATCAACGTGCTGACCGGTGCTCTCACAAGCATGCTCACGTTCCACCGCTCCGGAGTCCTCGATTGGCGCAATGGTCTCATCCTCACCGCGCCAACGGCCCTGGGAGCGCTTGCTGGTGCCAGCATCGCCGGGACCCTCGACAACCACACGATGCGTTGGGTGATCACGGTGGCCGTGCTCATTGCCTTTGTCATGGTTCTTTCCCGCCCCAGCCGCTGGCTCTTGGCCAAATCAGAGGGCACGCTCAGGCTGGGGTGGATACAGATGGGGATGTTTTTCCTCATCGGCGCTTGGACTGGCTTTATTGTTCTCGATTCTGCGACCTACATGCTGATCGCTTTGACGCTTGGCGTTGGCTATGAGCTGGTCCACGCCAACGCTGTCAAATCCGTCTTGCTGCTCGCCTGCACCATAGCTTCCCTGGCAGTTTTCGCGAGAGACGCGGAGGTGAACTGGACGGCGGGGACTCTGCTCGCCACAGGCAGCATCGTTGGCGCCTGGGTCGCTGCGCGGATTGCGGTCCACGAATGGTCAAAAATCTGGGTATATCGTCTGCTGGTTGTAGTGATCTTGGCTGAAATGATCCACCTGGTGCTAGATCTCTTGAGGTGAGCTGAAGTTTAGAGTTGACCAGGGCGGGGCTCTCGACTATGTTGTGGACGCTTTTCGTACTAGGCTAAGGTACGGAAAGGAGAAACCCATGGTCGGGATACCAGGCACAGAGGAACGACTGGCCCTGGCGGAGATAGAAGACAGGCTGCGGAGAGTACGGGCACGGTTCAATCTCTATACCTTACAACATAACTTTTACGGGCTGGGTACGGCGCTCTCCCTGGGTGTGGCGCTGCTGATCTTCGGCGCTTTCGCCCTCTCGGCGTGGTTTTTCACCCTCATCGCCTGGCCGCTGCTCGCAGTACTCGCTTTCCTGCTGTTGCTTTTCCTGCGCCGAGGAGTTGCCGGGTGGACCGACCTGACTACCGCTGCCCGCCGTATCGACGCGCTCGCCGGGCTCAAAGAACGCCTCTCGACCTTGGTGTCACAACTCACTGCGGGAGTCATTGGTAAGCCTCCGCCGTCGAGTTTGTGGCCCTACTTGCTAGAAGACAATACCGCCCGCCTGCCTGACTGGGAAGTCAAGAAGATCGCTCCGAGCCGCGTCCCCTGGAGTTTTCTGCCGTTCCTCGCCTCATTCTTGCTTGCCCTGTTTGTCGCCTTGGTTCCTCTGCTCTCCCCCGCGACGGAATCGGACCCCTTCTCTCTCGCTAACCTCGGGACCGTACTGTCCGACCTGCCTGACCGCGCCGGGCGGATGGTTGAGGATAAAATGTCGCTCCTGCCCGACTCGCAGGACCGCTGGGGTGGCAGCAGTATGTTCAATGAGGGTGGCACGAAAGGCGAACAGCAGGGGGAGAAAGAGACCCAAGGCGAAGGCCGTGAGCAAGAGACGCGCTCTTTAGCTTCTCTTCCTGAAGAACTGCAAAAGGCGATCCGCCAAGCCCTGCAAGGTCTACAGGACAAGGGGCACGACCAGGAGAATCAGGGCACGACTCCGCCGCCGCATGACCGCCTGGCGCTCCGCCCCTCTGACGAGCGGAAAAAACCGGACTTCTCGATTGAAGGGCAAAATCTTCCCAAAGGCAAAGAACAGCAAGCCTCAGGCCATGGCCAGGACGGCGAAGGCAAAGGCGGTCCTCCCTCCGGTACCGGAGGCAACTCGCAGACTCCAGACCAAGGGAGCGGCATGCAACGTCTCGACCGCGCCCGCCTAGATCGTAAAAATGCGCGCGGACAATTTCAGCCCGACAGCCCGCAAATACCGGGCAGCGAAGGGGAAGCCGGAGAAGGCGGGCCAGGCGCCGGCAGTGGCACTGACCCGCGCCTGTTTGGCAACCCCGCCAATCTCGGCAACGGTGCTCATACCTTCCAACTCGCCCTTGATGCCACCCATGAGCGAGGAGAAAGCAATGAGGGTGAGGAGAAAGATGAAGGTGGCATCATCGAGAAATCGACCAAGGGCCTGAGCCAACGTCAGTCGCTGGATGACGCGATTCGCAAAGCCCAGATCCCGCCCGAGTACGAAGAGATCGTCAAACGCCTGTTTTCCCGTGGAGAGTCACAGTGAGTAACACCCTTGCTGTCCGCGCGGTCACCGAGTTTCAGGAAACCTTTCACCGCATTCGTACCGAAGTCGCCAAAGCAGTGGTCGGCCATGACGAGATGATCGAAAATATCCTCATTGCCTTCTTTGCCGGCGGGCACGTGCTGATTGAAGGCGTGCCGGGCACCGGCAAGACGCTGATCGTTCGCTCGCTGGCTGAGGTGCTCAACCTTAGCTTCAACCGCATCCAGTTCACGGTGGACTTGATGCCCGCGGACATCACCGGCACGCGCATAGTTATGGACCGAGACGAAGGCCGACGCGAATTCGTCTTCGTCGAAGGGCCCATCTTCGCCCACATCCTGCTGGCGGACGAGGTCAACCGCTCCACGCCAAAAACTCAGGCCGCACTCCTGGAATCCATGGCCGAACTGCAAGTGACGGTGGCTGGTACGACCTATCGCTTGCCACCGCCGTTCTTCGTGTTGGCCACGCTCAACCCCATCGAGATGGAGGGTACCTATCCTCTCCCCGAGGCGCAGCTCGACCGCTTCTTTTTCAAGGTCCGTCTCACCTACCCCACGCATCAGGAGATCCAACGCATCATCAGCACGACCACCACTACGGCAATGCCGGACTTGGAACCGGTGTTCGAGCGGGTCGAGGCCCCGGAAAAAATCATGGCCTTGCGCCAGTTAGTGCGCGAGGTGTTGGTTGCCCCGCACCTTGAGGAATACGTCGCCGCGCTGATCCACGCCACGATCCCTGCCGGGGCGAAATATGTGAGCGGCGCGGATCCTGCGCGGATCGCCCTGCCTAAAGATGAGCACGTCAATCGTTATGTGGGCTTCGGGTCGAGTCCGCGCGGCGGACAAACCCTCATGCTTGGCGCCAAAGTGGTCGCGCTGCTCGACGGTCGCGCCAACGTGAGTTACGACGACATCGACCGGGTGACCATGCCGGCGCTCAACCATCGCCTGGTGCTGAACTTCGCCGCCGAAGCTGAGAACATCGACCCGGCCACCATCATCGCACGTATCGTGCAATCAGCCCGCAAGCTGCGGCGGTAGTCAATGGTCTCCACTGTAACCCAGTGTGATTCGTGCTTCGACGGGCTCGGCACGAACGGTTCCGGCGCCGGAACAACATGTGCATCCGGTCACCCTGAACCTGTCGAAGGGTGACCGCAGAAGAGGTCCCGCGGCGTGAGCATCACCGATCCCGCCTTTCTCAAAAGACTTGACCGCCTCCGGCTGCCGGTGCGGACGGCGCGCGGTTACCGGCCGGGAGAAACCCCCATCCCGCGCACCAGTCAGCCGTGGGGCATCGAGTTCGAGTCCTACAAGGACTACACGCCCGGAGACGACTTCCGCTATGTTGACTGGAATGCGGTGGGGCGGCTCGACCAGTTGCTCGTCAAGACGTTCACGGCTGAACGGGAAATTCCTTTTCACTTGTTTCTCGATACCAGCGCCTCGATGGGGGCACCAGCGGTCGACCACAAGTTCGCGTTCGCAACCGATTTAGTGGCGGCTCTCAGTTATGTGGTGCTGATCAATAACAACACCCTGCGTGTTGTCGCCTTGTCTTCCCCGGAGAAGGGCCAACGACCGTTCCTGTCCTTGCCGTTCCTGCGCCACCGCAGTCAGTTTCTGCGCGTCCAGCCGTTTCTGGAGGGGCTTACCCCGGCAGGCAAGACGTATCTGCGCGAAACCGTGCGTGCCTATATCGAGCAGACCAAAGAGCCCGGGGTGGCGGTCGTCGTGTCCGATTTTCTCACCGAGCCGCCACAATATGAAGAAGCGCTCGTCTTCCTCAAAGCGCGCGGCTATGAGGTCAAAGCCCTGCATATATTGGGAGCAGCTGAACTGGATCCGACACGCCTCTTCCGTCGCGGCAAGCTGTACGACGTCGAAGACCAGAGCGAGCGGTGGATCTCCCTCACCCAAGCCAATCTGCAACGCTATCGCGAAGTCCTGCAGGCGCACCTGGACGCGGTCCAGCAGTTTTGCCATCGCCATCAGATCCTCTATGCACGAGCTTCGACCGCGAGCAGCCTGGCAACCGTGATGACCGAGGAATTGCCCCGAGCGGGGTTGCTGGCGTTGCGGTAGGCCACTAGAGTGCTGAGTGTATGGGGATCCTCAACCCGTCAGCCCTGCCGTTTCTCTCCCTCCTGGGCCTTCTTGTTCTGATCTACCTGCGAGAGCGGTGGCGCACGCGCATCGCCGTGCCGGCCCTGTTCTTGTGGATGCAGGTGAAAGAGGACAAGGTACGCGTGCGCCGCTTTCTCCCGAGCGTGTTGTTCCTCGCTCAAGCTCTGCTTCTGCTGCTCCTCATCGCCGGACTCCTTCACCCCTATCGTCCTGTCACCGTGACCGAAACCCGGGGCGACCGCTGGATTTTAGTAGTGGATGTTTCCGCCAGCATGCAGGCACGCGAAGGCCGGACCCGCCGCTTCGAGCTGGCGTTGGACCAGGCTCGACAGGTTGTGAAGGCTCTGGGACCGCTCGATGAAGCCATGCTCATCAGTGTCGCCACCCGACCTCAGTTGGTCAGCGGCTTCACCACCGATCACCGGCAGTTGTTGCATTTGCTGGAGACCCTGCGTCCTTTGGACACCGGCACGAATCTGAGCCTGGGAGTCGAATTGGCTCTCGCTCAGCGCGATCGCCAGGGGCGACAGGCAAAAATTCATGTCTTTACCGACCTGCCAAGGAGCGCGCTCGACTTACCGGAGGCGCAGATCAGGGATCTGGCTTATCACCGGGTCGGCAAAAGCGATGACAACCTTGCCATCGCGGCCTTGCATCTGTATCAGAACCCCTTCCAGAATTACTCTCAGGCGCAGGCGTATGTGTTGGTCCGCAACTATGCCTACCGCCCCAAAGGCGCGGTCCTGACAGTCCTGTTGAACGACAAGCCGATTTTTCGCCGTGACTTCAGCCTCCCGGCGCGAGAACTCGTATCATTCTCGGTCAAGGGTTTTGACGGGCCCGGGAAATTAGTAGCGCGCCTGGAGCCGGAAGATGCGCTGGCGGTCGATAATCAAGCTCTGGCCTGGCTGGCCGAGCGTACCCAGCGGCGGTTAGTGTTGGTATCTCCAGTAAAAAGTCTACGTGAAGAGTTAGAACGGGTGAGTAACTCGATCCCCGGCCTGTCGTTGACTGCCTTAACGCCGGAGACGTTCACGCCCACCGCGCTCAACGAGCAGGATATCGTCCTCTTTCACCAATTCGTGCCCAGTACAACCGTTCCGGCCAATAGTTTGTATGTTTTCCCACCTCCGGATAATCCCCTCTTCCCGGTGGTGGCCGAAGCCGCGGACCTGCACATCCTCGATTGGCGTGAAGGACACGAGATCCTGCAAAACCTCCAGTATGTCGAAGCCCTGCCGCTCAAGCAGGCGCGAGTGCTGGCGTTACCGTCATGGGCCCAGGTGTTGATTTCCTCACGCACCCGTGGTGGCGAGGTGCCGCTGGCTCTGACCGGCGAGAAAGACGGACATCGGGTGGTCTGCCTGGCTTTCGATCTCGGCAAGGGTAACCTGACTAACTCCGACAACTTGACGCTCCTCTTGCTGTTTCTCAATACCCTGCGTTGGTTGTTGCCGCACGATCCCATGGCGCCGCTTTTGGTCTCCTCGGGGGAGACGTTCTTCTTGCCCGCCGGGGTGACTCCAGACTCGCTCCACCTCACCTCGCCGGGCGGAGTGGAGAAAGTGGTGGATACGGGATCGGTCGATGTCGATCAAGTTGGCGAATATCGTCTGGCCGGCAGTCGTTACCGCGCCACGCTCTATGCCAATCTGTTTGACGAAGCTGAATCGGACATCGGGCGACGTGAAGACGACGATGCCAAGCCGATCCTGGTGAGCGAAGCCCGCCCTCCGCAAGAACTGAGCCACACTGTGCCTGAAGAATTCGGCCGCTGGTTGTACTACGGCGCGGCGCTGCTGCTACTGATCGAGTGGTTGTACGCTCTCTGGCGCTACCGGCGCACGAGTGAGTCATGACCTACGAACCATGTTGCCTTATCTTTCGTGCTTCGACAGGCTCGGCACGAACGGTTATTGCGCCAAGCCGAAGCCAGATCACTTCGCCTCTACTTATCCGTTCACCCTGAGCTTGTCGAAGGGTGGCCATCAGTATGACTTACGACGTTTTCGGTTCTACCTATACCTTTCTCACGCCTGAGCGGCTGTGGCTTCTGGTGTTCTTGCCACTGCTGTGGCTGCCGGTGTTCTGGCAGAAACAACGACTGGTGATAACCAGTGCGGCGCTCCTGCACTCGCTGGCGGCGGTGCTGATTATCGCCGCCCTGGCCGGCCTGAGTACGCAGACCATCCTGGCCGAGCATCGGCTGGCACTTGTGGCCGCGGCCGATGTGTCAGACAGCATCTCGCCTGAAGGCAAGGCGTGGACACGCGAGTACCTGACGCGGCTCATCAAAACCCTGGAACCGGAAGACGAGTTTGCCGCCCTTTCCTTTGCCGTGGATACCGACTTGCTGATTCCGCCGGGGGCGCCCAATGGCGTGACTCTGCCGGACGAAGCCTTGAAGACTGCTCCAGCCGGCCAAAGTGGAGGCACCAACATCGCCAAGGCGCTGGAGCGTGCCCTTTCCCTTTATCCGGAGGAAGCGGAGAAGCGGCTACTGCTCATCACCGACGGCAACGAAACGAGCGGCGCCGCTAGACAACACATCGCCCTTGCCCGGCAGATGGGCGTCAAAATCTTTCCGGTGATTCCTCCTTCCGGCCAACATCCAGAGGTATCGCTGGAGAAGTTTATCGTTCCGCCCCTCGTGCGTGAGGGCAGCGCCTTCAGTGTGCGGCTGGTGGTGCGGAATGGCAACGAGAAACCCGTCCGTGGCAGTACAACCGTCATGGCGAACGACCAGACGCTGACTCACCAAGAGATCAATCTGGAACCGGGACTGTCCGTGCTAGAGGTGCCGGCGCAGATTCTACAACGTGGGAATTACCTTTTACGCGCGGAGGTGAAGGCCGCGCCGGACACTATCGAGGGCAACAACCATCAGAGCGCCAGCCTGGCCGTGGCCGGCAAGGTGCGCTCTCTGGTGATCACTGATAACCCCAAAACCCATCTCGCGCGCGCTCTGCAAATGAAGGAGGTCGATACCGAATTCCGCCGTCCCGAGGGACTGCCAAGCCAACTCTCCGAGTTGCTCGACTACAACTGTCTGGTGTTTGACGATATCGGTCGCAGTGGGATCTCGTCTCAGCAGATGTCCGTCATTGAGAGTTACGTGCGTGATTTCGGCGGCGGATTCCTCATCGCCGGTGGTCTGCGCACCTTTGGCGATCTGGGCTACAAGGGCACCACCATAGAACGAGTACTGCCGGTGACGTTTCAGGAACAGCGTCCGAAGAAGAAAAAGCGCACGCCGATCGCGCTCTTCATTCTCATCGACCGTTCCAACAGCATGGGGTACAACAGCAAGGTGCGCGGCCTGCACGACGGGCAGAAGATGCAGTACGCGCAGAAGGCGGCACTGGAGTTGTTGAGCCAGCTCCAGGATACCGATTTTGCGGGAGGGATCGCCTTTGATTCTGAACCTTATATGTTGGCCCCCCTCGCCCCGCTCGCGGAGAATCGCGCCGAGCTGACCGGTAAGATCTCCCGGTTGCAGTACGGTGGAGGAACCGATTTTTATGGCGCGCTGGAGACGGCCGCCGATCAGTTGGCGCGCACCCGCGGCTCGATCCGCCACATTATTCTCCTCACCGATGGTGACTCCAATCGCAGCCCGGTCGATCACTACCCCTTGGTGGCCACTATCGCGCAGCGTCAGATCAGCATTACCACTATCCGCATCGGCGACGACACGGTGAACCTGCAATTGCTCTCGTATATGGCGGAGAAAACCGGCGGCCGCTTTTATCATGTCGAGGACGTCGAGGTGCTGCCACAGCTCATTGTTAAGGACACCAAGCAGGTCATGCGCGAGAAAGACGACGATGGGGATAAGCCGAAAGAAATCGTCCCGCGCGTGGGCGAGCGCGGGCAGATCCTCCAGGGGCTCGACGATTTCCCTTCGCTTGATGAATACATGCTAACCAAGCCCAAGGGCGGGGCCGAGGTACAACTCTACACCGATATCCACACCGACCACGACCCGCTGCTGGCGACGTGGCAATACGGTCTGGGCAAAGTGGTGACTGTGACCTTTGACCCCAGCGGCAGCGGCTCCAGCGACTGGATTCGCTGGGACGGATACGGCAAATTCTGGTCGCAGGCGGTCCGCTGGGCGATGCGTGATGAGACTCCCTGGGATTACCGGTTGAGCGTGCAGCAACGCGGTGAGCGCATGGTATTGCGGGTCGAGTCCTACGATAACGATGAAGAGGGCATCTTGCTGGCGCGACTGCCGCGCGGGAATCAGACGGACGAACTTACTTTGATGCCGGTGGCGCCGCGCGTGTATGAAGCCGCCTTATCGGTAAAGCGCCAGGGCAGCTTCCCGGTGACCGTGGTCAAGCGCAAAGGCGGCAAGGTGGTGAACCAGAAAAATGAGATTGTCATGGCTAGCCAGGCAACGGGCGAGTCGCTGGATGAGTATCGGCAGCAACACCCTAATCGTGATCTGCTGCGGGAGTTGGCCGAGAGCACGGGCGGACGCATCGATCCGGACGTGAACGAACTGGTCTCGCAGAAGCGCGAGGGACAGAAGAAGCTGCTCCACCCGTTGGATAACTATCTGATCATCGCCGGCCTCGCGTTGTTACTGGGCGATATTGCGATCCGTGTGTGGTGGGGACCCCCGGTATAAAATGAAGAAGGTGAAACGGGGAAAAGGGAAAAAGGCGAAAAGGAACTGAGGGGAATATTGCCTGAAAACGCTCTCGCCTTGAAAGAATGGGCAGTCGTTGTGCACGCCCTGGGCACGGGGAAGCAGACGGTGCTGCTGCGGAAAGGCGGACTGCACGAGCGCCACGGCCGCTTCGCGACTGAACCCACGGAGTTCTTCCTTTTTCCCACTTACGTTCACCAAATGGCACAAGGCGTGATAAGTGAGGCGGCGGCAGCCCTGCATGCCGTGATGGAATCACGGCCGGTAGAAGACCAACTGGTCATCAACTATTACGCCACCGTGGAAGACCTGCTCTGGCTTGACACTCACGAGTACCTCGCGGCCCTTGCGGATTTGCACTGCTGGACGCCGGAGACCGTGGCGCATCGCTTTGCCTATGGCACGAGAGCCGGTCTTCATCTTTTTGTCCTGCGTGTCTATCGTCTGCCTCAGCCTTATACTTTGCCGCTTCTCAAGCGCTACGGTGGGTGCCGTTCATGGGTGGATCTAGCGGAATCGCTCAGTACTGCCGGTGCAACGCCGGTGCTGAGCCAGGCGGCTTTTGCCGAGCGGGTCCACGAAATCAGAGAGAGACTCTTTGCCTGCCCCGTACAGGAACGTGTTGAGACACGACCCTCTTCTTGATGTAGGGGCGAGGCAATGCCTCGCCCATCCCCCTCCTTCGGTTACAGGGATTGAGAAATTTGCTGCCACTCCTCAAGGATGTTTTGGAGCTTGCCGAGCCCATAAGCGCAGGCCTCAAGGACGTCACGCTCCTCTGGTGATTCAAAAACCCACTGAGTTATGGGCTCTGCTTGTACCTCGGGAGCATCTCTCCCAACCTTGTAACGCACCAGGATATTCCCATCGTCGTCATTACCGAGAATGGCTTCGAACTGAGTGGTCTCGATTCCCTCTTCGGGCAAGCGCGGTCCTGACCTGACTAGCATTTCAATAGGCTTTTCATGCACAGTTTCGTTGCGTATATTAACAAGCATTTTCAGCAGTGGATCATCCTTCATCTCTGCTTGCTTCTCTTGATCCCACTCGCTGAATCGTTCATCTTTCCTTTCGAACTGCTTTTTCAAGTAGAAAGTTATGCTGCGCAGTGCGGATAGAAACGCGCTGAGGTTGTACGGAAAGGTTTTGACGTTGTTGACTGTTTCGCGCATGCATTTGAAAAAATAGAGGGCTTCACCGAACTTTTCAGTTGCAGTCATCGGCAAATGAATGACTTTGAATTCGATCATCATAACCAATTACCTCCGAACCTGTCTTTGCTCCTTCCAGCGTCTACTTGAACAATGTCAGTTTTAATCTCTGCTTCCTCGAACCAATTCTCTAAGTGAAGCTTTCATGACCGATGTTCTTTGAGGGGGGTGCGCCTATCGTTTCCTCTACTTCATCTGGAACCTGTGGAGTACACCCTCCTATTTCCATCAGCATCCGCACGTAGGACTCAGGGCACCGTCGCAGCAGAGGGCTCTGTCGCCAGAACAGCCGCAGACACCACCATGCCAGGAACAACACCCAGCCTTAGCCAGCAGATTGTCAGCAGGCGCTGCCTCATCACACTCCTGCGAAGGAGAGGTGTCGGTTTGTGCAGCTGGCTCATCTACAGCGACCTGCTCACCCGAGACAAGCTCTGCCCTGGCCAGACTGATAGAAAGGCATGTCACTCCTAATATGAAAGCGACCAACATTGTTAGTTTTTTCATGGTGCGTCTCCTTTGTCACATCCGCGTAGTGAATTGCTCCAGGCTCAGTCATCCGTATCGAACAAATCAGAGTCATCAGAAGGTACAGACCAGGGATTCTCCTCCTGGAAACGGCCAAACGTCCCCCATTGATGTTGAGAGGGATTGCCCGGAGCGATTTTCCCAGTGTACGGGTTGAGGTTACCGGGATAGCTGAAGTTGTTATACGGAATGCCGTCAGGGTCGCTGTGCCAGTAGGGCTGGACGTAGGTACCGTCCTGCCGGAAATAGCCGTGGACAAACACGTCAGCCAATACCGGGGAAGCAATGGTGAGGGAGAGAACCCCCGCCAGCACTGCTTTGCGTAACAATCCTGTTCTCTGCATAATCTGTCCTCCTCCGTGAGAGGATTTGCCCTTCTCGTGGGCTTTTACTTACAAAGACTTCTCTCGCGGCCTTTTTTTTACATGGAGTTTTTCGTATGTAGGTCGTTACCGTGGCGAGGGAGATCAGAGACTTGGTTCAGAGGGCAGCGGCAGGGGAGAAAAAGGCGCTGAACACCCTCATCGACCAAACTCACCCTCTGGTGTGGAGGATCCTGAGAAAGTTCAGCAACCTCAGCTCAGCAGAACAAGAAGACCTCTCGCAAGATGTTTTCATCATCCTTTTGACCAGAGGTCTCCAGTCCTTTCGCGGTTCCACTGACCATGAATTTCACTGGTATGTGAAAACCATTACCGAGAACGAAGCCAAAACTTACCTGCACAAGCGTGGCCGCCGCCTGGAAGTGCCCGATCTCTTGTCCGCAAATGAGGAGGAAAAGGAAGCAACTCCCCCGCAGGCTGATCCGGCGCCAGGGCCGGAAGAGACTGTGGCGGGACAGGAGGAACTCGGGAAACTGCGCCACTGCTTACAGGCACTCTCCTCCACGGACCAGGAGATTTTCTGGATGCGGGAGCGGGGGTATTCTTACCAGGAAATTACCGGGACATTAGGACTTCCCCTGGGAACGGCAGGGGTGAAATATTCCCGGGCAAAGGAGAAGATAGCCGAGTGCCTGAAGAAAGCCGGCATTTTCGGGCATGGGAGAAAAAACGAAGCGTGAGGAGGAGTCTGTATAAAGAGAGGGGATGGAGCTTCCCGGATGAACAAGGAGTGAACTGGTGACCGAGTTCGACAAAACGCTACTGCAACAGCTCAGCCAACTGCAAGCGCCGGATTGTCCGTCGATCGGCGCCCTGGGAAATTTCCTAGATGGGAAAGTGAACGCTGAGGAAAAGCAATCCCTGGAAGCGCATCTGCGGGTCTGCCCCTCCTGTATCAACCGGCTGATCGACCTGCGCGAGCTGGCTCTCTTAGCGAAAACAGGGGAAGCTCCTCCCCCTGCTCTGACCATGAAGCTCAAACGCTTAGCCCTGTTCCTGGCCACCGGAGAAGAAACAAGTTCATCTGTTCTAGAGCGTACAAGAGCGGTTCTCTCTGCTGCCTGGACGACTGTATGGGAGTGGGCAACCCCCCGTTTTCTCGGGGAGATTGCGGCGGCTGCAGCCGTCGCCGTCTTTATTGTCTTTCTTGGCCCAACCTTCTTGCAGCAGCAACCTCCGAGCACCCAGAGTGGGGGAGTGGTGATCAGTATGAGTGGAGGAGGGCAGATCAAGGTGGCCACGGAACTGACTACCCAGGAGCAAAGTGTCCTGACATCTCTTTCGTTGGCGCCCGCTGGTCCAGATCCTCTACAGAAACAGATTGTTTCTACTCTAGAGAAACTGCCCAAGAACCTCTTGCTGGAAGAAACTCGCGGGGTAACCAATGTGGAAGTCTACAAGAAAGCCGCTCCTGCCACCGTGTTGGTCGTGACGGATCAAGGCTTAGGGAGCGGTGTGGTCATCAGCAGCCAGGGCGAAGTACTGACCAACTGGCATGTGATTCAGGGGGCAAGCCGTATCGCTGTGGTGTTCAAGCCGCAGCGAGGGGTGGAGGTCAAAAGGGAACTGGCCTTTGCTGCAATCCCGATCAAGGTAGACCAGATAGCTGATCTGGCGCTCTTGCAGATTCAGACGCCACCACAGAATCTGAGTGTGCTGTCCCTGGGGGATATAGCAAAGGTCGAGGTGGGGCAGGACGTGCACGCCATTGGTCATCCGGAAGGGGAAGTGTGGACCTACACGACCGGCGTCATCAGCCAGATTCGCCCGCACTATCAGTGGAAGGGGCCTGATGATCTGCTCCACCAAAGTACGGTGATCCAGACGCAGACCGCCCTGAATCCCGGCAACTCCGGAGGACCACTGCTCAATGACCAAGGAGAGATCATCGGGATCAACTCCTTTCGTGGAGAGGGTGAGGGACTGAATTACGCCGTGGCGGCGGATGTGGTCACAGGGTTTCTCCAGCGGTCCACGAATACGGCAGCCACTCCCTCAACCCCGGCTCCTCGTCCTTCCTCTTACAGAACGGAAGCCTACGGGCCGAACATTGTAGGGGTGTATATCAATGCGCGGGTGCCACCGCCAGATGTGTGGTTTGTGTACGGGGAGTCCAGAGCGCATCCCGCCTATGCGGTCGCGGGGAAGGTCACCGCGACCGATCTCAACACGGTCATTACAGGAGGAGACTCGCAGTGGCAGTCGTTGGTGTACTACTTTGACGTGGACTGTGACGGAGAGATTGACCTGATTGGCGACAGCTCCAAGGGGGATGGCACCATCGATCGCTATCGCCTGCCAGAAAGGCCTCTGCAAGTCGCTGGTCTTGCTAAAGAACTGGCGCAGGCACTCCAACAACACATCATCCCTTATCCTCAGCTGCGGATTTGTCGGTGAGAGATCAGACGGGGAGATGCCATCAATGACCGGTCCACGAGTTGCTTCGGTCATGCAGCTTTGTGTCCTTCTCCTGCTGGACACAAATTTCTTTTTGATGCCCGCCAGTGGTGAGACTCCCGTTACTAGCACAGTTTCATCTCAGGATGTGATAAAATCTAACACCACAGCAACCGTAGAGGAGTTGCAAACGGAAGGGCGTCGAAATCAGGAAGCGGGCCAGATTGAAACTGCGGTCGAAAAATTCCAAGCTGCTCTAGTTCTAGCCCACAACACACAAGACGTACGCAGGATCGCTACTCTCTACACCCTTCTAGGGGGTGCCTACGCTAAGCTCGGTCACTGGCAAGCAGCAATCACAGCCTACAAGCAAGCGATTCGTGTCAAGCGCGATGATGCTGAGGCATATAACGGCCTGGGTGAGGCATACGACGAGATCGGCCGTTTTCCAGAAGCGATAGTGGCCTACAAGCAGGCGCTCCAGATCAAGCCCCGTGACGCCGAGGTGTACGCCGAGGTGTATAACAACCTGGGTGTGACATATGACAAGAGCGGCCAGTATCAGGAAGCAGCGGAATCCTATCAGGAGGCACTTCGGCTTAAGCCCGATTTTGCTGAGGCGTACTATGGCTTGGGCGGGATACTCCAGGTGTTTGGACGGTTTACCGAGGCTCTGCGTTTATACCAGCAACAGCAAGAGGAGGCCAGAAAAAGCAGAGATACCGAGTTAGAGGCAGCAGCACTTGTTGACCTCGCCGAAATGGCTGATGAACTAGGAGATGTTGATCATGCTTTGGACTATGCTCGTCAGTCGCTTGAGCTCTATCAAGACATCAAGCCTAAGCCGTCAGAAGAAGCGTATGCATTTGAGGATATAGGCCGCGCCCACCAGTACTTGGGCCAATACGATCAAGCTTTGCTTTCTTATCAAGAGGCTCTCAGCA
>JBGPOI010000063.1:0-15498 GCA_041487975.1 Binatia bacterium
CAGGCTCGCGAAGGTCTCGCGCTGTGCTCCGGAACGGCTTTGCAGCAACTCGCGCCGGCTGGCATTGAAGTCCTCGATTGTCTCGCCCATCTCCTTGAGCTTTTTCATCCCGCCCAGCGCAGTGAGCAGAGTCGGACTGGTGAGCACGGCTCTTTTGCGGTCGATCTCGAGAAATTCGCGGCCATCATCGCCCACTCTGATCCGCAGGGCTCGGTCGCGGTACTGTGGTTCGAGATACCGTTCCCACAGGTCGGGCGGTTCGAGGATATGGCCGTCGGCATCAATGAGCAGTTCTTCCGTGTTCATGTTTCTCTCTCTTGCTCATAAAGATCGTTAGCGCGGCAGTTTCGCAGGTTGGCCTGAGCATGTAAAGCCCGACATCGGCTGAGGCTTGGTGGGTAAGGCTGCGCTTTTGCCCAACTGACCGAGTCTTCACATCTGCTTCGTGACGTGACGCTATTCTTGGCTTCCTCTGTTGCATATAATCGTGTGGGATTCTTGGCACAGCAGACTTACAAGAGGCCAAGACGCCGAAAGAGGGACACGTACATGGCAGACTTCGGGCTCGTCACGATACCCACACACTACTCAATCCAACCGGCAGAACTCGCGCGCTGGGCCGAAGACCACGGGTTTGAGTCCGTATGGTTTGGCGAGCACACGCATATTCCCACCAGCCGCAAGACCCCGTTTCCTCTCGGCGGCGAGCTGCCTGAGTACTACAAACAGTTCTTTGATCCTTTTGTCGGTCTGGCCGCAGCAGCAGCGGTCACGCAAAAACTTAAAGTTGGCACGTCAGTGTGTCTTGTGCCCGAGCACCATCCCATCACCCTGGCAAAGACCATAGCCTGCCTGGATCGGGTCTCCAACGGGCGCTTTCTCTTCGGTATTGGCGCCGGGTGGAATGGCGAAGAAATGGCCGACCACGGCGTCGCCTTTAAGGACCGCTGGAAAGTGACGCGCGAGCGCGTGCTGGCGATGCGGGAGATCTGGACCAAGGACGTCGCCGAGTTTCACGGTCAGTTCGTGAACTTCGATCCTCTGTGGTGCTGGCCCAAGCCAGTGCAAGCTGGAGGGCCACCGGTTCTTCTTGGGGCGATGTCCAAATGGGCTGCGAAGCGAGTCGCGGAGTACTGTGACGGTTGGATCCCAGTGGACGGGCCGTACGACCTTACGAAAGGGATTGAAGCTCTCCGAGTCGAAGCCGCCCGAGTGGGACGGTCGATGGACGAGTTTGATTTGAGCGTCATCACGGCGTATTCGTTGGCTGGTGTCAGCGGCGACGAAAGCCGAATTCGGAAACTCATCCAAGCCGGCTTCAACCGCATCCTCTTCCTCATTGAGCCGGGTGCACCGGACGCCCAATGGCCGGTTTTGGAGCGGTATGCCGGAGTGATTCGCACGTTCAGGTAAAAAGGTCGGGCACTTGGAGGAGACCGCCATGTTCATTCACAATGATTGGTATATCGCGGCCTGGGGATCCGAGATCAAAGGGCGGCCTTTTGCACGCACGATCCTCAATCAACCTGTCGTCCTCTACAGAGATCGTACCGGCAAGGTCGTCGCCTTAGAGGATCGCTGTTGCCACCGCGGTACCCCCTTGGCGCTGGGCACGGTGGTCGCCGAGGGCCTCCAGTGCGGCTACCACGGGCTCGTCTTCGCTGCGTCGGGCGCCTGCGTCCGTGTGCCGGGCCAGGACACCATTCCCGCCCGCGCGCGGGTCAGAAGTTATCCGGTCGTCGAGCAGGACGAGGTCGTCTGGATTTGGATGGGGGAAACTGAGAAGACAGATCCGTCTCGGATTATCTCCTATCCTTATCACAACGACTACGCGAAGTGGCCGCACAAGAGTGCGGTTTTGCAGGTCAAGTGCAATTACTTGCTGCTGATCGACAATCTCATGGACCTAACCCACTTGGGCTATGTCCACGGGCGGACGGTCGGTGGGTCACCTATGACCCACGTCGAAGCAAAGATGAAGACCACCCCGACACCGACCGGCGTCAAATTCATCCGCTGGATGCTCAACAGCGTACCGCCGGCGACTTACGCGAATGCGGTCGGGTTCACGGGTAGAGTTGACCGCTGGCAGGAATTCGAGTTCGTCGCCCCGGGAAGCGTTATCCAGTTCACCGGCGCTCTCAATGTCGGCACCGGTGCCTACGACCAGGGCAAGCGAGAAGACGGGTTCGCGCTACGGATCTACCACGGCATCACGCCCGAGACTGAGGAATCGTGCTTCTACTTCTGGTCGGCGGCGAACGGGTACCGCCAGGACGATCCGACGGCAACGGAGCAGCTCTTCAACGAGATCGCGCCGACCTTTGAGGAAGACAAGCTCATTCTGGAAGCGCAACAGGCGAGGCTGCTAGGTTCGCCCAATCCGCCGCTCGTTGATATCGACGCGGATGGCGCGCGCATTCAGGCGCGCCGCTGCATCGAGCGCCGTATCGCCGAGGAGACGGCGGCACTCGCCGCGGGCTGACTGTGACGATGACAAACCGGGTCAGCTCGGCCCTCTTGGCGGGCCGGCGGTCTGGACAAAGACTGCAAACTGGAAACTGTTAGGAATGCCGGAACCCCTGACGAAACTGCCTCCCTGTTTCCCTTATTTCGGTAACCTGCCGAGCTTGCGCACACCGAGCCGCGTCTTGGGGATGATCGGGACGCGGGCCGTCGGCAATCACGAAGAGTTGGGAAGGGCGTGCTTGACGGATGGCAGTGATGACACGGCACTTGGCGTACCAGGTGTGCAAAGGCCCCTCATGATAGATTGGGCGAGTCCGTTCGGGAGTGCCATGATCTTTATTGTCGATGGCACTAACGCACGTAACGCCTCACCCGCAGTAGCAGGTCTGAGCCTGGTGTGTTGTTCTCCCGTAACTTTTGGAATTAAGATTGCCTGGATCGGAAGGCTATTTACTAACCGGCCTTTATCGTCGTTGTCATGAGACAGTAAGGCAGTGTTCAGGCCTGCAATCCGTAACGTCATTCCTGGCGGGAGAGTAGTCCGATGGACCCAATATAGCGGCTGAGGCTCTCGTATTGAGGGACCAAAATTGGTCGCGAAGTTCAAGTAATTCTTGACTCGTCGGACAAGTTTATCTCGGTCTCCTGGATGAGCCAGAGCCTCGTCGATCTTTTCTTGCCCAGTCCGTTAGAAACCACTGGGATGAAGCGTTTCTCTGAGCCTTAGAGAATCTTGTCGGCGTCTTGACAGCAGGAAGAAGAATATGTACCAGACGTTGAGCAAGCGCTCAATCATATTTGTTGTAGGGAACTTCCTCAGTTGAAGCGAGAATCCAATAGGGAGGAAACCATGGCCGAGTGCGGCGAGTTGGTCGATCTTGAGCACAGAACCGTGAGTCCCCGGGTGTTTACCGACCCAGACGTCTATCGGGCCGAGCAGGAGCGCATTTTTGCTCGCTGCTGGTTGTACGTGGCGCATGCATCCCAGATTCCGCAGCCAGGCGATTTTGTCACCAATTATATGGGCGAGGAGTCGGTGATTGTGTGCCGCGATGCAGACGGGCGGGTGCGAGTCTTTGTTAATTCCTGCCGGCATCGCGGCATGCGAATCTGTCGCACCGACACAGGCAACACGCGGATGTTTCACTGTCCGTACCACGGCTGGACCTATGATGTGCAGGGACGGTTGGTCGGTGTCCCCCAGTATCAGGAGGCATACTATGGGGAGCTGAAGCGCGAGGAATGGGGGCTGCTGGAAGTCCCGCGGGTAGAGTCCTACCGCGGGTTAATTTTCGCCAGCTTTGCTGAGGAGGTGGAGAGTCTCGACGCGTATTTGGCGGAGATGAAGTGGTATCTGGATACCGTGTTGGATCGCACGGCGGCAGGTTGGGTGGTACTCCCAGGCGTGCACAAGTGGTCCTTGAAAGGAAACTGGAAGTTAGCGGCTGAGCAGTTTAGTGGTGACAATTATCATGTGATGGCGGGGCATGAGAGCATGGTGCGGTTGGGACTGCTGGATCAAAAAACCTTCATGGGCCAGCCGTGGACACGAGATTTTGAAGTGCAGATGGAGAAGGGGCATGGGTGGCTCAATCTGACGATGGCTGATCCTCCCGCTCTGGCCGAGGTGTTGGGAGCGCATCAGGCGCAGGTACAAGCGGAAGCCAGGCAGCGGCTGAGCCCAGCCCAGAGCGATCTGGTGGGCTGTATTTATGTCGGGACGGTCTTTCCCAATTTCTCATTGCTCTCGTTTGTGGGATTTGTGACCGTGCGGCTGTGGCATCCGCGCGGTCCGAACCGTATGGAAGTGTGGTCGTGGGGACTAGTCGAGCGAGAAGCGCCGCCTGCGGTCGTAGAATTGGCGCGCAAGATGCAAATTCTCACCTTTTCTCCTTCAGGGATCTTTGAGCAGGACGATGGCGAGATGTGGGGAGAGTGTGTGGAGGCCATGGGTGGTGTGTACCGCCGTCGTTTTCCGCTCAACTACCAGATGGGTGCTGGCCACGGGCGCCGGGACCCCGAAAAGCCGGGGCTGATTCATCCTCCATCGACGGAGATCAGTGTCTTTGGTTTCTACGAACGTTGGCGCGCGCTGATGAGCGACGGAACGGGGGTGCACGCATGAGCGCGGTGGAGTTGCGGCACGAGTTCGAGGATCTGCTCTATTACGAGGCGTGGTTGCTGGACCATGACCGGCTGGAGGAATGGTTGGCGCTGTGTGCCGAGCAGGTGCGCTACTGGGCGCCGACTCGCACCAACGTCGCGCGCGGGAGCGAGGAGTGGTCTCGTCCGCTCATGCTGGCGCACTTTGACGAGGACAAGGGGAGTTTAACGCTGCGGGTGCAGCGGATCCGCACCGGCGTGGCCCATGCTGATGAGCCTCCTGCGCGCGTGCGGCATTTGGTGTCGAATGTGCGGGTCCTGGACGGAAACGCCGAGGTCGCGACCTTGACCTCGAATTTTATCGTGTTCAAAAGTCGTCGAGGTCGTGAGGAGTCTCTGTTTGTGGGGTGCCGGGAGGATCGCTGGCGTCGGATCGACGGGACGTGGAAGCTTGAGGAGCGTCTGATCGTGCTCGATCATGATGTGATCGAGAATATCACCGTACTCTTTTAACAGAAGGCTACAGGCCACAGGCTGCAGGCTTTAGGGACCCCTCCCTGCGGCCTACAGCCTAAAGCCTCTCCTGTTCTTGAGGTGAGGAACCACATATGGAATCAGCACTACTGGAGTTACTCGATCTCCAGGGAAAAGTGGCGATCGTCACGGGTGGCGCCCAAGGCATTGGTCGCGGCATTGTCGAAACCCTGAGCGCCGCCGGTGCCCAGGTGGTCATTGCTGATCGCAATCAGGCGGAGGCCGCAGCAGTGGCGGCAGCACTAGAGCGGCACGGCCGGCATGCCCTGGCGGTTGAGGTAGACGTAGCTGATGAGCGCTCCGTCCAGGCTCTGGTTCAGCGCGTAGTCGAGCAGCTCAAGCGCATTGACATTGTAGTGAACAATGCCGGCGTTTTCCCCATGCGCACGCTCAGAGAGCTCGACGCCGCGACCTGGGATCGCACACTAGGAGTGAATTTGCGTGGCGCCTATCTGTGTACGCGGTACGTGGCGGAACACATGATTGCGGGCCGCAGCGTGGGGAGAATCATCAACATCTCCACCATCAACACCGCGCGCACCTACGTCGGCATGGCGCACTACGACGCTAGCAAGGGGGGCCTGAATGCGTTGACGAAAGCCGCGGCGCTTGAGTATGCGCCATTTGGCATCACGGTCAATGCGGTCGCGCCAGGAGGGGTGCGCACGCCGGGGTCGCTGCCCGTCCGTCAGCATTTCGGGCGTCAGATGGGAGTGGAGATGGTGGATGTCGTCGATACGGAGTTTGCCAAGCGGATCCCCTTGGGACGGTGGGCGGAACCGGAAGATATCGGTCGGGCCGTGTGGTTTCTCGCGAGCCGCGCGGCTGACTACATCACCGGTCAGGTGCTCTACGTTGACGGGGGGATGATGTTAGGTCTGTAACGAGGGAGAACCGCCATCATGGGCGCGCGAACAGGGAAAGCATACATCGAAGGACTGCGGGACGGCCGTTATATTTATGTCAACGGCGAGTTAGTGCGCGATGTGACGCAATACCCGCCCTTTCAGGGGGTGATCCACACGCTCGCGGATTTATATGAGCGTCAACATGACCCGACGTATCAGCCGCTGCTGACCGCTCCGTCGCCGACCTCGGGGCAGCCCGTCAGCACTTCGTTCGTGCTCGCCCAGACGTGGGACGAGATGGAGCAACGCCTGCGCGGCGAGCGGGCGCGGTGCGAATTCACCTATGGCTTGATGGGGCGCTTGCCCGACTTTATGAATGCCTTCGTCACCGACACGGCGGCGATCCGCAACTTGTTGGGTCGCCGGACTCCGCAGTTTGGCGAGAACGCCTGGCACTACTACGAGCTGTGCCGAGAGCACGACCTCTGTCTGACTCATACCTTGGTTGATCCACAGATTGATCGCTCTAAAGGGGTGGACGCCCAGGAAGCGTTGCGGGTGGTGAGAGAGACCGACGCCGGCTTGGTGGTGCGCGGCGCCCGCATGTTATCGACCCTGGCGCCTGTCAGCGATGAACTGTGGGTGGGACCGTACATGCCCCGCAAGCCTGGGCAAGAGGACTACGCGCTCAGTTTTGCCGTGCCGGTGGCCACGGCTGGTCTGAAATTCATCTGCCGTGAACCCTACGACACCGGCCGGAGCCGCTTCGACCGGCCCCTCAGCGGCCGCTTTGATGAGGGTGACGCCATTGCCATCTTTGATGACGTGCTGGTGCCGTGGGAGCGCGTGTTCGCCGCACGCGACGTGGAGACGCACAATCTCATGGCCCCGGCCTTCCCGGGGTATCTCACGCTGCAAGCGGTCATTCGCGGCACGGTCAAACTGCGCTTTTTGACGGGTCTGGCCTGTCTGGTGGCGCGAGCGGTCGGACGCACAGAGCTGCCGCGCTATCAGGAGATGCTGGGGGAACTCATTGGGTCCGTGGAGTTGGCGGAGGGCCTGCTCACCGCCACTGCCCATGATGTGCTGTATAACGCTAACCATCCGTTGGGTGCCGAAGAAGCGCGAGCCGACGCGTCAGCGGCATCACGTGGTGTGATGCCAGGACTGGGCACGCTCTTTGGCGTCGCTGGCCGCGGCATGGTGGGCATTACCGCAGTGCGCCTCTTCTTTCCTCAGGCCATGACCCGTGCGGTCGACACGATCCGCCTGATGGGCAGCAGTGGCCTGATTATGACGCCCACCGAACAGGACTTTGCCCATCCGGACCTGCAAGCGTTGTTGCCGCGCCACTTGCGCGGCCGGGATATGGCAGCGGAAGAGCGCGTGCAGGTGATGAAGCTGGCGTGGGATGTCGTGGGCACGCAGTTCGGCGGTCGGCAGTTCATGTACGAATGGTTCTTTGCCGGTGATCCCATCAACAGCCGTATTGTGTACTACGGCACCGACCGGCGCAAAGAGTGCACGGCTTTGGCGCAGCACCTGCTCGATTCTCTTCGGGAACACTAAGACCTGAACCCCGCCGATTCCCTCGGCAAAGACCGCCTGTTCCTGAGCGGTCTCCGTTTTTTGTCTAGGAACGCTGCCTGGACAACTGCAAGTTTCGCTGCCGCTCTTTAGCGTTATCCAGCGAATGCCGCAGCGCGGCAAAGGGCTCAGCACGGTGCGAAAGGAATGTATATGACTCGACGCGTGACGGTCTCCTGGATTGTTTCCCTCTCGGCTTGGTGGGGTGTGGTGTGCCTGGGGCTCCTCCTCATGTGGCCACGACTCCTGCTGGCCGAGTCTCGCAGCTGGAAATATCTCAGCGAGCTGTCCGAAGAGGAGCGTCGCGACATCGATCTGCGGACCGACACACCGCGGGACACCACGCTGCCGTATCTGCCGGCAGAGCCGTATCCCTTCACGCCGCCGTATACGGCTGAAGAGATGGGGTTCCGCTCGATGGAGTTTCCCCACATTGCCCGCTGGAACTTCACGATGATCGAGGATTTCGGCTCAGTCATGCCCACGGGCTATCTCTCCACCGGCAAAACCATCGTGCTCTCTATCTACCCGGAGCCCGAGGGATTGATCGGCTATTTCAACAGCAAACCTGGTGAGGTCTACACGCGCTGGCTCTCGCAAGACACCTACCCACCGGAGAACCTGGGCAATCAAATGCTGATGCTCCAGCATCGCACCGACCAGACCGCCACCACCAAGACTGATATGTTTGCCTATTCCCCGGTCCTGCGCCGCGTGCGCCGCTTTCCCCAGCCTCGCCGGCAAGACCGTTTCCCGGACAATCCCATGACCTTTGATGATTTTCTGGGACGCGACGCCTGGGAGTTCACCTGGCGGATTATCGGCACGGATGTGCTCTCCGAGACCGTCCGCTTTCCCAAAACCAGACCGACCATCACCTTGATGACCGGTGATGGGACGCTCAAAGACACGCCGGTCCAGAGCCTCAAGATGATGGGTGATGAGTACCCATACTACACCCCCGAGGGTGGAGTGCCGTGCTATGTGGTGGAAGCAAAAGCCAAACCCGACTGGCTGTCCAATTACTATGCGCCGCGCATCATCTATTGGCTCGATCAGCACTACTTCTATCCGCTACGCACCGAGCAGTATGGGGCGGACGGAGAACTCGTCGCTATGGAAACCCGGCTGGCGGCACTCTATAACCCGGACCTCAAAGAGCGGGGCTATCATAATGTGATCACTATCTGGTGGAACGCGCAGCTCGATTTCCTGGCTTATGGCGTGCACGACGGCCATCGTCGCCGGCAGTGGTCGGAAAAAGACAAGGACACCTACTTCAATCCGGACTTCATGCGACGGGTATGGTTTCCCATCCCCATGAAGACTCAGGCCACGGTGCGGGTGCCCGAAGACTTCTTCTTACGCCCTCATCTGTACCGCGATAAATTCCCTGAGGAGCGCAAGATCATCATCGCCCCAGAGGTGGAGGCTCGTGTCCAGGCGCAGGACGCGGCGGGACACCTGGTCTTTACTGAGACTCTTGCCAACGGCCAGCCAGGGCAGTAGGCGTCCAGCAGTGTTCCCGAAGCTGCGCTGTACACTTTTTGTGCGTGTTTCCCTGTGCGGAGGAGAGGCAGAGGGAGAGGAGAGTGAGATGAGGAAGAAGTATGTCTGCGGGCCAAGAAGAGCACCCTTCGGATCGCCGGGAAACGCGAGGGTGTGGTGGGCCTGGTGGAGTGTGGTCGTGTTGAGTGTGGTGCCGCTGTGGCGGCCCGTGCCCTGCCACGGTGGAATGCTGGGCGATGAGTGGTCACGCGTTGATCGCGCCCTGTCCATCTTTGATCCGGCCGGTACCTACGTGAGCCAACCGATCGAGAAAGCCATCCCCGCCCTCTCGTTCAAGGGCTTTTTCCGCCAGTGGTCCGACATCAATCTGCATCGCAACCAGAAGGTGGGGTTTCGCAACAAAGATTTCCGCTTTCTACAACTGCAGAATCTGCTGGAAATCGAGCTGCACTATCAGTTCACTGACAATCTGGAATTGACCAACATCAACCACTTTCTCTACGATGGGGTCTATAACTGGCAGGACGCGGGTGGGCTGTTTGCGCCGCGCGTGAGCAAAACTGCCCGGTACTACCACAACTTCGAGCGTATCGTGCAGGAGTTCTTCCTCAGCTACCGCACCCACAGCTTCGATATCGCCATCGGCAAACAGCAAGTTGCCTGGGGCAAGATGGATGGGCAATTCATCGATATCATCAATCCCATGGACCGGCGCGAGTCCGTGCAGCTCGAAGCCAGTGACTATGAGTACCGTCGGATACCGACCTGGATGGCCAATGCGACTTACTTCTTTGGCGGCAACTCCTTGCAACTGCTCTACATCCCCAACTTTGAACAAGACCGCTTGCCGGTGCCGGGCTCGCCCTGGTTTCCGCCGTCCGTGCCACCGAGTGATGCCATTATCAACAAACGCAAGCGGCCCAGCGCCGGCGACTTTGGCGACCACGAGTACGGCGCGCGGCTGGACATCTCGATGGACCCACTAACCTGGGGGCTTATTTACTTCTACGCCTGGAACGATAATCCGGACTTCTTCATCACTGGCCATGACACCGCAGACGGGACAGTCAGGCCGATCCTGACGCCTCGCCACACCCGCTTGCATCACCTCGGTGTCACCGCTGACTACGCCGCGGCCTTGTCCGGCGTCCCTTTCATTGGTGATCTCCCCTTCGTGCTGCGAGTCGAAGGCCTGCTGAGCACCAATGTCAAGTTTGCCGATGCGCGCCGGCAGGTCGCCGCGCTCTCCGGTGGCGACACCAATGGCTTTGTCGATCGCGACACCCTCCGGGCGGCGGTCGCTGTGGAATTCGCCCTTCCTGAGAACACGACCTTCATCGTGCAACCCTCCCTCTTCACTACTTTCGGGTGGCGAAAGCGTCTCGTTAGCAGTGGCTTTGGCGGGGCGACGGCAGGAAACGAATGGAATCTGCTGCCGGTGGTCTTCATCGAGCGACCGTTTCGCTTTACCCGCGATCGACTGCGCGCCAGCGTGACGGTATTCCCGTTTCTCGGATCACCAGGACAGCATTACGAGGGGACCAAGACGAAACTGGTCGTGTCCTACAAATTTTCTCGCTTCATCACGGGGCGGCTGATTTACACCACCTATGATGGCGGCGGGCGTAACAGTACGTTTGGGCAGTATGACAAGTGGGACAACGTTGGGTGGGAACTGAGCTATGAATTCTGAACCCCTGCGAAGGAAACGGTATATGATAGAACTTTTTGTTTGTTTCTGAGGTATACTCTCGCTCCTCTTCTCCGCACCTCTGCGTGCTGGCGAGGACGGCACGCAGGGCAAAACTTGGAAAACCCTTACCAAGTTGTCAGCCGCAGAACAGGCATCCAGCGACCTACGCAGCGACACGCCGCGAGACCCCCAGGTCCCGTACCAGCCTGCCGAACGCTTTCCGTTTTCTCCTCCTTAGACGGCCGAGGAGATGGGTCTCCGCCAAGCCTGCGCAGAGTGATCCATGTGTGCACTAATTGTGACTATGCGATCAAGAATCCCACCTGCACTGTCGCGTCCCGGATGCCCTCTTGCCACCTCCCGAACCATTTCTCATGCCGCACTCGAACCGATGACCTGCTGGATAGCGACAACCATGGCGGCCAGCAATACGCGCCACTGATGGATATCGAGATCCCTGGGCTGTAGGCCGCTGTATAGTGCATTTTGTCCCAATGATGCCAAGAGAGTTTTAGGGATGTGGGGCGGATAAAGGCCAGGTCGCCCCCCTTTTCTCCCGCCCAGGGCGGAGCTTGGGGAGCCACCCTCAACTTGAGGCTAATCCCTGTCAATCTGGATGTTTTCCTTCACGCCGCTGTTGGCGACGGCAAGCATGATCCCCAGGCCGGTCGCGATGGCGATGCCCACGCCCGTCCAAAACGCGCCGATCGACGCAAGAACCCCGGTCTTCCAGAGAGCCGCGAGAATGCCGCCCATGAGGATCACGTAACCCAGAAGGTACAGGCCAGTCCATTTCATGAAGGCATCTCCTCAGTCGTCTTCGAACTTCTTGTGCTTCTTGCACCACCTCTTGTGCTTGCCGTGATCTTTCTTGACTTCGTGTTTCACCTTCTCGACAGTTACGACACGCGGGGTCACCCAGTGCGCCCGGGGCCCACCCGAGCCCTCCCCGGAGGCACCGGTAATCCCGCTCCCCCGTTACCCGCTGTGTCGTGATCGCGTGCGACACCGCAATAGCCCGCGTCCGTCTGCGCAGGCTCTGGGTAGAGCAGCCGCCCCTTCTGACCTGCAAGTGGATAGGAATTTTAAAGCATGTTTTCCGCGGTGTCCACCCGTAGCCCTCACGCGTGAGGCACGCCATGAGCGTAGACCATTTGCCGGCAGGCGAAGTGGGCCACATTGGGGACAGGGCGCACGGCGCTGTGCCTGCTCGGCACGATAGCGCTGCTCCACCAGCGCCTCGGCCAGGCCCCCGGTCAACTCCTGGCGCACCTCCCTCACGGCCCGGGTCATTTGCTCCAAGGTGGGTTTGGGCTCTTTCATCTGCGCCTCCAGGGTGTCCACCCACCGATCAAAGCGCTCATGCAATTGCTGCCGAAACTCGACCCGCTGTTTCTGCTCGCGCCGCTCAGCCAACGCGATGACTACCGCTCCCCTGGGTGGCTCCTCTCGCTGCCAGAGCGGGCTCCCCACAGCTGGGACCCCGCTGCTAACGGCTTGAAATCCTTAACATAGAGAACCCTCTCATAAACCGTAAGAATCGGCTAATGCTCCCGTTTCGTCTGAGCGGTTGTGGAAGGATACAGTTGCCGGCTGGCATGTTGCCACTGTGCAGTTAATACCACAGGAGATTAGCCTCTCCCGCAACGCGCCCAGCAGCATCAGCGATCTTATCGACTCATACTACGATCACCAAGTTTTTGATAAGCATCTGGCGAAGGGTGGAACAGAAGACGCGCGATACGGGTACGCCAACTGCGGCTTACCGCTGGTTATGCATCACAATACTCCTAACAATTCCTTAGCCCTCCTTTGGTCGTATGAAGATTCAGAAGTTCGTGGGCTCTTTCCTCGAATTAAGCGCCACAAGGAGCTTTCATGAAGGATCCACGAAATCCGTTTCGACTTCGCCAATCTGAAAGCATTGACAGCGATGTTGTCTTTCTCAACCTTTTCGAGCCCGGAATTCTGGAAGTACTGGAGTCGGAGTCGTGGTGGCGAGCGGTTCGACCGATTCGTAGTGCTGCTGGTGGCGGGAAAACCTCTTTGCTTCGTTTGTTTACACCAAATGTTCTTCATACTCTTTATTCGAGGTTGACGGATGAGCGGCTCGGCGAGCTACCTCAGCGTCTGCGAGATCTAGGTGCATTGACAGCCGATGGTCCGCAGCTGTTGGGCGTAATGTTGATGTGCGGCCGCAATTATGCCCTGCTGCAAGATCTCGACATCGACGATACGCGAAGGAATCGTCGATTCTTCGCTTTGCTCAACGTTCGGATTGTTCTGGCCGTGCTGCGAGCGGCAATGGCCTTTCGCCAGCTACGATATCCGGACGATCTATGTCGTCTCACCGTCGATGAAATCGTGGATGTCGACTCGCCGCCAGGCTTGAAATTGCCTTGTAGCGGTGAGCAGCTTTTTAATTGGGCCGCGGATTCGGAAGCGAAGATCTGCCAGACACTTGACAGCTTTGCTCCGCTACAGAATGTAGCTCTGCCGGGACACGAAACTCTATTCAGTTTACTACTAGTTCGTCCGGAGGCGATTAAGGTCGACGGGCATCCGGTTGCTCCCAAAATATTGCTGATGCTCGATGATATCCATAAGCTAACAAAGTCCCAGCGACGCCTGCTTATTGAAAGCGTAATCGAGTTACGTAGTCCGGTTGGTGTGTGGATTGCTGAACGCTTCGAGGCTTTGAGCACAGAGGAGATGCTTGCGGAAGGGGCGTCGGAAGGTCGCGAGTACGAGCAAGCCTTACTGCTGGAGCCATACTGGCGGAAGCATTACAAGAACTTTGAAAAACATGTCGTGCGAATCGCAGATCGCCGCGTTCGGGAAGCACGCGCCGATCTGCAAGGGGGCACCTACCGTCCGTTTTTGCATGAATCGCTGGATGGTCCGAAATGGGAGGAAAGATTCAACCGTGCTGCAGAAACTGTTCGCGCCCGCGTTCAGAGGCAGGCCCAGGGCTCTCGCACCTTTCAGACATGGATCGAAGAAACGAATGCTCAAACAGCGACGCCTCGGCAGCAGGCGCTCTCTTGACGTGGACTCGAAATACTAATTGAACGTTACCAGAATCGAAGACAGCGATCACTTTTCGACAATGAGGCATTGCCAAGCGAAGAATTGGAACGACAAAGTGATTCGAGCATCGAGCAGGCCGCTGACTTTTCCTTGCTCGTGAGTTTGACATCCCGTACTACTTTGGTCTGGAACGGGTATGTAGGCTGGCCTCCCTAAACATCCAACAGTTTCTAGGACTGGCTGGAGACATTTTTGAAGATGTCCTTTCCGCACCGCTTGCTAGGGAAGCGCCAGAATTATCGCCAGAGCGACAGCATGACTTGATGAAACGAGCTGCTAAACGGCTCTGGGATGAGATCCCTAATCGCGTAGCGCATGGTCGCGAACTGAGGCGGTTTCTTGAAGGCGTTGGGGAATTCTCGAAGTGGTATACCTATCGGCCTACCGCGCCTAATGATCCAGGTGTGACAGGAACGGCCATACGAATGACTGAACGCGGGCAACTGCTCTCTGGAGCGGTGTCTAATAAGCTGCTAGGAGCGCGTCGCCTGGCTGATGTGCTTGCCTCGGCGCTTGCGCATAATCTCTTGATCGGTGAGGCAGATTACAAGTGCAAAGGTGACCGTTGGATGGTTTTATATCTTAACCGGTTGCTGTGTGTGCATTTTGATCTGCCCCTCGGATACGGTCTGTATAAAGAACGACCCCTAAAAACGCTGGTTGAATGGCTAGATTGGCCATTCATTGCGCCGATTAATGACGAGGGGCTGCTATGAGCCAGTTGCCTCCGCCACGTTGGCAGACTTATGTACTCGAACAAGGGTCTTCTCTAGAGTCTTTATGCGGCAGAACAGAATCCGTTTGAAGTCTATCGAACATTGCGAAAAGCGGTTGGTCGTTACCGGGAGGCTCTCTCTCTGCTAGGGGGGTGTAAGATCGCGATATCCGCGTTGTCTTCAAAACTGATGTCCGTAGGGGCGCTGCTTGCTGCCTACGAACTTAAGTCCCAGCAGATTGAAGTGGCCGTTGCCCACGTCGATTGTCAAACGTATCGTTTTACCGAACAACCGTTCGTTCCCGAATTTTATGCGCTCTGGCTCACAGGAGATTGCTATGGTGGGTAGGAAGCCCAAAGAACAGGCGCGAGAGGCGCCGGTTGCGGTCGGAGCCGGACTGCTCGCGCTTGACGTTGTTTTCGCAGAAGGCGTGATGGTCCCGTTAGGCCGCTGGGCAGGCGGTACATGCGGCAACGTGTTAACCATTCTTGCATTTCTAGGCTGGGATGCGTATCCGGTCGCTCGCTTAAAGAAGAACGACGAGTCCGATCAAATTCCGAACGACTTAGGGCGGTGGAAAGTAAATACAGACTTTATTAGGTTTGAAGATGGAGGAAGTACTCCCGTTATTATCGAGTATCTACGGAGAAACGGTGAAGGAGCAGCGACCCATAGGTTTTCGTTGCGCTGCCCGGTATGCGGAAGCCGTCTCCCAAGCTTTCGACCGGTAACACTGGGAGCAGTCCAGCCGGTTGTTGAAAAAGTTGATAGTCCTGCCGTTTTCTTTTTTGACCGGGTTTCACCATCCGCCTTGTCCTTGGCGAAAAGATTCGGTGAATGCGGTGCGGTGGTTGCCTTCGAACCTACGACTATGGGTGACGAGCGTCAGTTCGAGAAAGCTGTCCGTCTTAGCCACATCGTTAAGTACTCGCACGAACGTCTGTCTCCA
>JBGPOI010000064.1:0-15327 GCA_041487975.1 Binatia bacterium
CTCGCCGGTCCGTTCATAGCGGGCGATGTAGCTGTCATGTTCGCCGGCATAAGGCTCGGGCATCAGCATTTGCAGCTTTTGTCCCTGCACTTCGGCTCGGGCGTAACCGAAGATGCGCTCGGCTGCGGGGTTGAACAGGTCGATGCGGCCCTGCCGGTCGCTGGAGATGACTGCGTCTTGAGTGGTGTCGATGAGGCTGCGCAAGGAAACTTGAGCGCGCTGGCGCTCGGTGATGTCCACCACGAAGCCTTCATACCCTACTACTTTGCCTTCGCCATCACGGATCGCGCGTGCATTTTCCGAAATCCAGATAACACTGCCGTCTTTGCGATGCACTTGAGATTCGAACTCTGACACGATCCCTTGTTCCTGCAGCAGGTGTACGAACTCCGCACGGCGCTGCGGATCGACGTATAGCTGATGCTCGATGTCAGTGACGGCGGCTATCATTGCCTCAGGCGATTCATAGCCATGGATACGCGCCAGCGCCGGGTTCGCGGTGAGGAAACGACCGTCGAGGGTGCTTTGGAAGATCCCTTCGACTGAGTTTTTGAAGATACCGCGGTATTTTTCCTCCGCCTGTTGCAGCGCCTCTGTCCGCTCCGCGACCTGCTGTTCCAGTACAGCGTTCAAGTGATGCAACAAAGCTTTGCCTTCCTGGGAGCTGCGATGGGCTAACTCGAACGGCGCCAGGCTCTCGCTCAGGAGATCCGCTGCTCTCTGGGTGATGCGTGTGCTCTCTTCGGTAGCGAGCCTGCCTAAGAGGACTGCCATTAGGGCTTCCTGGTGAACCGCTACCATTTCCAGGACGTTCAGTTTCTCGGCAACAGCGCTGCGTCCCAATTCATACGCGCGCAGCAAAGCCGCCTCGCCTCCATCAGTGAGATAGTCCTGCAATACTTCCGTATACTGTTTCTTCCACTGGTGAGCGGCATCGTTCATGGCGCACCTCCCTGGTAACGGACGACCAACACCAGCGCGTCGTCGGTGTTCTTGCCGTACTGCGCGAGGATGCGGTCGGCGATGTGCTGCAGCCCGTCTTGCGTGCGGAGACGGAGCGGGTCGCTTGGGGACAGGTCCCGGGCAAAGCCACTGTGAATGCCGTCGGTGGCAAAAATCAACAGGTCACCTCGCGCCACTGGGAGCACAAAAGCGCGCAGCGGTGGGAGCTGGTAGCCTACGACACCCCCACGCAGGGGCAGGGATTCATGGGATGGCTGACCGTTCACATCCCCGCGTCGCAACAGGCCTTCGACGTTGCCCACACCCATCCACGTCATTGAATTGTCTCGTGTCATGAATGCCGCCACACTCATCGCGACCCCACGCGTTCCTTTCAACTGTTCGTGGCACTGCTTCAATAGCGGGATGACAGGCTCGTGGGCGTGCGCCGTGAGTGTAGCGACTGCGATGGCGGCAGCAGCGGCGGCTTCCTCACCGTGACCTAACCCATCGCTGACTCCCGCCAGCACGCCGGCAGCGAAGGGGGCGATCACATGCAGGTCGCCTGAGACTGACTGCCCGGCCAGGGGGCGTGCGGCAACAGCCCAGTCGATGAGTTGGTGGGTCTCCTTCACTGCTTCCATTTCTTCATCGTTATGGTCGTCCCTTTTCCCACTTCAGAGACGATCTCGAACTCATCCATCATACGTTTTGCTCCTGGCAGGCCCAACCCCAGGCTGTTGGCGGTCGAGTAACCATTCTGCATGGCTAGCGCGACATCAGGGATGCCAGGCCCCTCGTCACGGGCAACAATGACGATACCCGGCTTGCTCCCGTTTCCCTGCCCGGTACTCAGGATGATTTCGCCACTCCTGGCATAGACGATGATATTGCGTGCCACTTCTGAAATAGCAGTAGCGATGAACGTTTGCTCGACGCTGGAGAAACCCAACTGTGACGCCAACGCACGGCCCTGCTGGCGAGCGGTGACAATGTCGGCTTCGTGTTTGATCGGCACCCGCGTTTCAACGGTCACACCTGGCGTCTCCCTTCGTGCGCTGGTCTAAGAGGGCAAGCCCTTCTTCCAGGTCTAAAGCCGTAGTAACGCCCTCTAGCAACAGGCCCAACTGCACCATGGTAAAGGCGACCTCAGGCTGGATGCCGACGATGACGGTTTCCGCCCCACGCAACCTGATCACGTGCGCGAGGTCGCGCAAGGTGCGAGAAGCGAACGAATCCATCACGTCCAGCGCGGTCACATCGATCATAACGCCTCGCGTGCGTGCGGCGCCTACCCGTTGCACCAACTCTTCTTGTAATTGCAACAAGTCTGTGTCGGTAAGAGCGTCCTGAATCGACGCGATCAGGTAGTTTCCCTGTTTCAGAATCGGTACACGCATTATTATCCGACCTCGTCCGCGGCTTTGACGACCTGGTAGCCCAACAGGCGTTCGGCTTCTTCGATCCCGCTTTGCAGGTCTCCGACAGTTTGCACCATGCTCAGGTCAACCCCGAGCCGGACCAAAGTCTGGGCGACGTCGGCCGATAGGCCCGTGATAATGACGGTCGCGCCCATAAGCCGCGAGGCCTGTACGGTCTGAATGAGATGGTTGGCGACGGCGGAATCCACCGCCAAGACGCCGGTAACGTCCATTACCACGACTTTGGCGCGGTGAGCACGGATGCTGTGCAGCAATTGCTCGGTCAGTTGGTGGGCGCGCTGCGAGTCAATGATGCCAATGATCGGCAAGAGAAGCAGCCGCTCCCGCAGTTGCAGTACGGGGGTGGACAGTTCGCGGATAGCCTCCTGTTGCGCGCGAATAGTGCGCTCGCGTTGGTGGAGATAGGTTTCGATGGCTAAGCCCATATCCATCAAAACCAATTTCAAAAAAGAGAGGAAGATAGGGAGTCCCTGCGCCGGGTCATTCCGATGTTCCTGCAGGATGTGCGAGGCGATAGTCTGCAAGTAGAAGCTGTAGGCGCCGAGATACAGCTTGAGGGGCAGATTGATCCGTTCGTGTGCTGTCCCCACCCGGAGCCGATCTTCGACATAGGCAGTGCCGTAATCGCCTTGCGTCAGGCGTAGGAAGTATTGCTTTTGCGCCGCTTTGACCCGTGCGAGAACGGCGGGATCGCTGAAGAACTCCCGGCTCTCCTCAAAAGCAAAAAGATGATCATAGAAATCCTCGATCACCGCGTCCGCATACTTCTCGGCCAATTCGTGCAGGCCGCGCAAGTGTTCCACGTCCTCATCGCGAAACAGCAGAAACGCTTTGCGCCGGGCAATCTCTTGTTCGGTCAGCCCCATTTCCCGCATGAGCGATTGTTTGGTCAAGAATTGAGTCTGCTCAGCCATCAGGTGCTCCTCGTGGGTGTAACCCTAATTCAAATGCCGGAATAGGGCAATCCTGGCATACATCTTGCACTCTTCGCAATATGTGAATCTTAGGAAGCCGAGACGGACATCGTGATGGCGACACGAACACGCTTAACCTTTACGACACCACTCACTTCGGGGCGTGACATTCGGGCGGCCCTGCGCCGGGTGGGGTTTTCCACCAAGCTTATCGAGCGCAAGGGAGAGCGGGTGGTGGTAGAGACGGAAGCCGAAGGACAAGAGCACCTGCTGCAATTTGAGCACAAAATGGCGCAGGCCGGCTTTACCCTGGAAGGAAAAGGGTTCCAGTAAAGTTGTTGGATGATACCTACCAGAAACGGGTTCTCTGGAGAGGAGGAGAACGACCTAGAACGACCGATCTACGCCAAGCAGAGGGAGCAGAAAATCTTTTTCTCACCACAGCAGTTTGCACATGAATGAAGAGAGAAAGAAGGTAGAAGGTAGGCCGGAATAAGCGTAGCGTTTCCGGCATGGACGAGTACACCGTGTCGCTCGTCGTCACCCCGCCGCGTAAGGGGATGGCAACGACACACAGCCCCCAGTTGTTGAAGGCCGGCAAACGCCTCCGTAAGTGCATTGAGACTGTGGGGTCCCATTTGACCGAACGCTTTGCCGTGGCCCGTATCCGCCGTACACGACCTGTGGCATTTCCAGCATCGTTTGATCCGCAAGGTGTTAGCGCATACTGTGGGGGTGTTTCTCAATCTCCAGTTGGGACGTACTCCGCTCGACCTTGATGGCTTAGTGGCCCTCTAAACTGAAAACGAGTTGCACATTAGGTTATCCATGTGAAGAGAACGTGTTCGAGCTGTGGGAAGGGTCTCATCGACGACGAAGCAAGAGAAGGAGATGGGCAGAGATTTCCTCTTAGGACTTTCTACTGTTCAGGTTGTTACACGTAACGATAGTATAGGACGCCTGTCTAAAGGAAGTTCTCCGTTGTTGTTCGACGACACCGTTGGCTCGTCAACCAAGATCAGTACACCTTGTCATGAATTGATCCACGGGTTCCCCCAAGTCCGCACGATACCTGATCGGTCTCAGTGTCGTGCTTCCATTCATTCCTCACCGCCGGCAAAAAAGATCACTCCTCCTACGAGCAAGTCCCACAGAGGAGTCTTGCCCGCTACCTTTCTGCAGCTCATATTGAGCCTCACTTATGGTGGATTGTGGCAATTACGTGAGCCCTGCGTTTTTCTTCCGATTTACGGGAAGAGAGAAAGGCTAGGTTGGCAAAACTGAAAACGATAGCGGGCGGCACGGCGCAAATTTTCCGGTACCACTCTTGCAGCAACAAATACGTCACCGCTGCGTCGGAGATGGAGGCAGAATGCAAGTCCAAACAATTTTGGTTCCATACGATTTTTCTGAATATGCTGAGTATGCATTGACTTGGGCGTTGGGGCTCGCAGAAGGCTGGGGCGCGAAGCTTGTGCTTGTGCATGCGGTTCCGTCGTTCACCCATCTCGGGTATCCGGATGCCACGGCGCTGTTGGACATCCCCAGGATTGAAGCCGAGCTGCTCGCAGATGCAAAGGAGCACTTGGATGAGGTCGCGGCCGCCAGACGGACGCCCGCCATCACGATCGAAACTCGGGCCATCAGAGGTGATCCGTTCTCGGAGATCTGCCAAGCGGCCGAGCGGGAACACGCCGACCTCGTTGTAATGGGTTCACACGGCCGCACTGGGCTCGCCCACGTGTTCCTGGGCAGTGTCGCCGAGCGCGTGGTTCGGCATGCACCCTGTCCGGTGCTGGTTGTGCGGCCGCTGCGTCCAGCCACGTCCTAAACACTCGATGGTGGAGGGGACGACGCTCCGACCGTCAGTGATCAAGAGGGGCAGCGGGCGTTCCAGAGAAGCACGATCTCGTCTGCTGTGAGTTGTTGGGGAGTGGTGGGAGCAGAAGCCGTCCTGAACTGGAAACTGGAGGCGGTCTTTCAGGCCCTGTTTGGTGCCATACGCTTTGAGAAGCCTGAAAACGCAAGAAGGAGCGAGACAGTGAAATCTGGAGAGCTACAACGTCATGTACTGCTGGCGAGCTTCCTTATCGGGCCCCTGTTCACACCTGCCGTTGCAGTAGACAAAGACCTCCAGAGGATACCGATAGGAAAAATGCAACCGGCCAACTTTGTGTTGCGCGGGCCTTACCATTGGAGGCAAGGCCAAACGCCCACTCCGATGATCCAACAAAAGGAGGGATTTTGTTTTTTTAACGAGTATTACTGGATATTTCGCAGGAGAGGGCGGACTGGTGAAGATTAGTGTGAAAGGGAAGCGGTGGGTGTTGGAAGGCCACTCCGCCCAACACGGGGTAGGCGCAACGGCATGGTGCGTAGAACTCAAGGTCACGGAGTAGCCACGGCGCGGAACGTTAGGGAAGCAAGCTCCCGCCGTTTCTGTCCTCAAGTCGCCAAAAAACAGTTTGGGCTATGCCCTCTGCTGTCGCGATCTGCTTCATCCAAGCCACGAGACATGCTGGTCGAAAAAATGGGCAACCGATCCTTGCCTCTCACCGAGGAAGCAGTCTATACAGTCTCGCAAACGAGACAGGAGAACGTGACCGCTGCAATCTGGGGCAGCTGAAAGTAAGCTTTTCTCGCAAATCTGACACGTCAAGAGCGAAAATTTTCCCAGGTTTGGGAGAGCGACACGAAGATAGAGCTGCAACTCTTTGATTTGTCATTGCCCTGTTGTTCACTTGCTGCTGGCGTTCTCTTTGCTGTACAGAATGCTCATAACCCTTGCGGGGAAGGTGACCAACGAATAGGTCAAAGACGTGGCTGAATTCGATATATGCTATATGTCCGGGATGGATTTGGTCATTAGCTCACTTGCAGTGCGGGAATAAGGGAGCATGTAAGTGATGTCTCTAACGATTCTGAGCGGTTCGGCCAATCTCCCTCTGGCGGAGGCCATTGCCGAGAAGCTGGGGCTGTCACTGGGCAGCCGCAGCTTGCAGCGTTTCCCGGATGGAGAATTGCACGTCGAGATCCAAGAGAGCGTACGTGGGCACGATGTTTACCTCATCCAGCCCACTAGCCCGCCAGTCGATGCGCATGTGCTGGAACTCCTCCTGCTCGCCGATGCCTGCCGCCGCGCCGGTGCTGCACACCTAACTGCCCTCATGCCTTATTTCGGCTATGCCCGCCAGGACCGTCGCGCCAGCGGGCGGGAGCCCGTCGCCGCACGCCTCATCGCCGACTTGCTCCAGACTAGCGGGTTAGATCGCTTGGTGGCCGTCGATCTCCATACTACCGCCTTGGAAGGGTTCTTTCCGATCCTCCTGGAACATTTGAGTGCCGTTTCTCTCTTAGCAGAAGCAGTACGGCCCTGGGTCCCTCCTAACGCCGTGATCGTCGCCCCGGACCTGGGGGCGGTGAAGCTAGCGGAGCGCTATGCCACCCTTCTCCACCTCCCACTGGCCATCGTCCATAAGACGCGTCTGAGTGGGGAGGAGGTCCGGGTACAAAGGGTTGTGGGTGACGTGCGCGGCCGTGTCCCCGTAGTTGTGGACGATATGGTCAGCACAGGAGGCACCATCGTCGCAGCGATCCAGGCCCTGGTGGCGGCAGGCTGTGCACAGGATGGTATGGCTGTGGTTGCCAGCCATGGCCTGTTCGTTGGACCCGCAGGCGAGCGCTTGCGTGCCGTGCCCATCCAGCGGTTCATCGTGACCGACAGTATAGCAATGCCGGCTGGGGTACCCTTAAACCTGCAGGTGGCCAGCGTAGGTTCCCTTCTAGCGGACGCCATCCAACGGCTACACAGCAATCAGTCACTCGGTGACCTGCTGGTACACAAGTGAGACGAGAAGCCGGTGCGCAGAAGGTAACCGTAGGTGATATCTTCACGTCGGCCGCGAAACCCCTGGCTGTATGTGAGGCGGGATGCGTCGTTTACGCGCGCAACTCCAGATGCGCACGGATGACCCGCAGCAGATGATCGCGGCCGATGAGCCCCAGGATCTGGCCATCGCGCACTACTGGCACCTGGCCTACGTCTCCTTCGTCCATGAGCGTGAGCACATCGCTCACCTCCGCGTCAGGTGGGACCCAACGGAGCTGTGCTACCGGGATCATCGCTTGGCGGACGGAAGTGTGAGCCCAGGCCGCCCGCGGGATACTTTTCACTTGATGGACAGTGATCAAGCCGAGCAACTGACCATCGGTGGTGACGAGAAAACACCGCCGCCCGGTCGAGAGGACGTGGTCCTCAACGAGCTGCGCTAGTGACATGGACTCGGATACACTCGGACAGTCTGTGGCCATCACATCTCGAGCGTGGAGCCCAGCCAGCGTCTGCTTGAGGGCTACCTGCTGGACATTCATTTCTGCTGCGGTCAAAAGAAACCAGCCAATACACGTGATCCACAACCCATCAACCAATGCCCCACCCAGCGCAATCCAGATGCCACTCATAATGAAAAGATAGGCCACGCCTTTGCCCACGCCTCCAGCGATACGGGTGGCATAGGCAAAATCTCCGGTCCGCCTCCACACCAGAGCCCGGAACACTCGCCCCCCGTCGAGGGGAAAACCCGGGAGCAAATTGAACAGGGCGAGACTCAAGTTGATCCGGCCAAGCCACTGTCCCAACGTCTGGACCCCTTCGCTCGTACCTGCAGCCAGCGTCCCAACCATGCCGAACACAACTGATAAGATGAAACTCACGATCGGCCCGGCGATGGCGATCTGTAACTCGGTGAGCGGTCGGTCGGGCTCTTTGCCAAGTTGCGCGATACCGCCGAAAACGAAAAGCGTAATGGAACGAATGGGAATATGTTTGCGCAAGGCTATAGCACTGTGCCCTAGTTCGTGAAGAAGGACAGAGGTAAAAAAGAGTAAGCTGGTGAGAACGCCTATCGTGTAGTGATATGAAGGAGACCAGCGAGGATGGAGATGAGCAAACTGGGAGGTAAGAGACAGCGTCAACAAAACGAAGACAATAAACCACGAAGCATTGATCCCGACCGGAATCCCCCAGATCTTCCCTAGCCGCAGCGATTGCCCAATCACGATTTTCTCCTATGTTCTTTTCGGGATGAAGCGACTTTACTGCTTTTCAGAAAAATTGGCACTACTCTTCCCAGAAATAGGAGCTTAGTTTTATGAAAATCATATTGTTCTAAGCAAGCCTACTATGACACTTCTCTGGCATCAGCCTTGCTGCCCAGTCGCAGAGATGGTCCAGGCGATCGTGTGTATTGCTCTCGTAAAAGGGTACTCCATGCGCACGCGTTATCCATGTCCAGCCCACCTATGTATACCTTCATGTTGTGGAAGCCATGTGTTGCGCTCAATTCTCAGCATCTTTTGCCATGCGTGAGCGAGACCTCCAAACCCTAGAATTTGACAAGGTCCTTTCTCTGCTGGCGGACTGTGCGCTCTCCAGTGCCGGTCGGGAGGCCAGCCTGGCACTTCGACCGCAGACTACAGCGGACAGAGTTGAAGCCGAGAGTGAGCGCACTCGACAATTCTTCTATTTGTTGGCGGAATTCCCGGCTTTCCCTCTCCGTCCGTTTCCTGATATCCGCCCGGCGCTCCGCCAGGCAGCACACCAGGGTATGGTGCTGGAAGGGCAAAAGCTACTAGAGATACTGGACATCATTGAACTATCGCGGGCGCTCTCCACTTTTTTTCAGCGCCTAGCTTCGGGATACAAACAACTGGTAGACTTGCCGACGCGCCTCCTTTCTTTCCCCGAACTCGAAGACACCCTGCGCCGTTGCCTGACGGACAGCGGTCAGCTGCAGGACGAGGCCAGCCCGGAACTCTACGCCCTACGACGCCGGCTGCGCGCTTTGGTGGAGGAGATCGAGCAGCGGCTCCAGCACTTGCTACACGCGTCCGAGATGCGAGAGGTGATCGCTGAGCACTACGTTACGATTCGCAACAACCGCTTTGTCATTCCTGTGCGTGCAAGCCGCCACGCACGATTGCCAGGCGTCGTGCAGGATCGTTCCGGCTCAGGAGAGACCTTGTTTCTCGAGCCACTTTTCGCTGTGGAGTTGAATAATCGCCTGCTCCTCGCCAAGAAAGCAGAAGAGGCGGAAGAGCGCCGCGTGCTCCTGTGGCTCACTGCCTTGGTCCGCGGTGAATTACCGCGGCTAGAAAGTGTCTTCGCCACACTCAGCGAAATCGACGTCTTGCGCGCCAAGGTAGTATTGGCGCGCCAACACCACTGTAGTAAACCTCGCTTTGGTGGGACCGAGGTGCGGTTGCGTGCAGCTCGCCATCCGCTGCTGCTGGCGAGCGGTAAGTCTGTGGTCCCCATCGATCTGCTGATCCCCGAGGGGAAAAGTGGCCTGATCATCTCTGGTCCTAACACCGGTGGCAAAACGGTAGCGCTCAAGACCCTAGGCTTGTTATGCCTGATGGCCCAGAGCGGGTTCCTCATCCCGGCAGAGGAAGATAGTCGCTTGCCGATTTTTCACGGCATTTTCGCTGACATCGGCGACCCCCAATCGCTGGAACAGAGCCTCTCCACCTTCGCCGCGCATATGCAGAATCTTGCCGACATCCTGCGCGACTTGTCGAGGCCAGCGCTGGTGCTGTTCGACGAACCTGGTGGTGGGACCGACCCAGTAGAAGGGGGTGCTCTGGCGTGCGGCGTGCTCACCCATCTCAAAACGTGCGGCGTTCTTGTTGCGGCTGCGACCCATCTGACACCGGTCAAGCTCTTCGCTCTGGCTGATGGATCCTACCAGGTCGCAGCCGTGGAGTTCGATCTGGAGACTCTGACCCCTCACTACTGGCTGCGCTATGACACGATAGGGCAGAGCCTGGGCCTGCCTATGGCCCGGCGTCTGGGGGTGCCGGAAGCGGCCTGTGCTGCAGCCGAAGCCGCGCTTTCGCACGAAGCCCGTCAGCTTTCCCAGGCTCTGGCGAAGCTCGAAGAAACCCGCGCTTCCCTGGAACACGAACGTGCCCTGGTCGCAGCCGAACGCGAGCAGACGGCGGCCCTCCGTCTCCGACAACAGGCGTTAGTGACTGAGCTCGAGGAGAAGAAGCGTTTATTACAAGAAGAACTGACCGAGGCCAGGCTGCTCGTTCGGCGCCTGCGTCAGGAAGGACGTGCACTCATTACCAACTTGCATGACCGTGTGGGCGTCATGCCTGCCGAACGGCACGATGCACGGGAAAAGCTGGCGCAGTTCATCCACCAGCAAGAAGAAGCGCTCAAGACCAGAGAGCAATCGCCGCCACCTGCGCACTCTGCGGATCATTCACTTCCTCAGGTAGGCGACGAAGTGGAGGTGAAAGACAAAAAGATTCGGGGAAAGCTTGTCGTCACCCGTGAGCTGCGAACACGGTATCCCTTCGTGAAGATCAGGTAAGATCAAGGTGAACTTCAGAGATGGCGGAGTCAGATTCGGGCATCTCCTGCCAAGGAACACCGGACAATGAAATGCTTTGCTTATCCCAGCCTGTAACACCTTTAAGATTTCTCTTTTGACGCTACCGATAGGAATCAGTTCGATGCTCACACCTGGTGTTTCCCTCACTGCTGCCATCCTGATGTTATTTCGAAATCCACCAGACGGTCCAACAAGAGATATGGACTCATAGGCTCGCTCCTTTTTGGTCGCTCTCTCGCTCAGGCCGCGGCCTTGGGGGGTGGAGACGAAGACTTCCGTCGAGCGCGACCAGGCAGGGCAGGAACCCTGTTTGCACTTGCCTTTGCTTTCCGTGCCACGAGAGTAGAGAGAGCTTCTTGAGAACGATCCATCCACTGCTCTGGGATATACACGCCAGAGAGCCGTGCCACCCATTCCTGGGCAGCCTTGATTTCTGAAGGGTGCGAAGGACGGTGGGGCAAGGCGAGGCGCTCGGACGATAGCATCTCGGTCAGAGCAAAGAGCGTGTGGAGGACCAGCATCCCGGCGGCTGGCCGAAGCACGATCAGGCGGTCATGTTCGCGCAAGTTGGCCGTGCCGAGAGCGACCATGCCCGCCTGACGGAGCACCTCGACGAGTAGCGCGTAAGATCTTTTGGCGCCCGTACCGGGTTCGACATAAAATGCGCGGTCAAAGGAAATCGGATCGACCGCGTGGGCGTGCACGCACTGACGTAAAGCGATGACAGGTTCTTTCGTCTGTGAGAGAGACGCCAGTTCTTGGTCGCTGACGATTACGAGCGCATCCTCGTGTTCATACCCACGAATGATATCCTCTCCAGAGACCGCTACACCGCAGTAAGGGCAATGGCGGACGTACTCTAGTGGGGTACGGCACTGGGCGTGAAGATAGTGGAAACGCGGCTCCTGGCGGGAGGCCGCGGCGTAAAGTTTAACTGGTATCGTGAGGAGATCGCAGCTCAGAGTGCCTTGCCAATAGGCTTTCATGGGTGTTCTCCGTGTATCTCCTTTGACGTGACGCAAGGGGAATGCCAGTTTGTGACCGCGGGCTGCACCGTATTTTTTTACAATATCCTCCTCTACTTCCCGGCTGTGTTCTTAAGGATAAGACAGAATAGGAGCAGCGGATCGCAGGAATAAGAACCAACGACGAGCCTCTTTGCTTGGACCTCAAGGAGAATGCGTTACTTGCTGCTGACGGGCAGGCGGCAAGCTGCTTGCTACTGTTAACGAACCAGACCAAACCACAAGGAGGCACAGTATGAACGAATTAACGCCGTGGAGACCGAGGCGAGAGCTGGAAACCATCCGGCAGCGCATGGATGACATGTTTGAGCGACTCACCAGAGAGTTCTTCGGTCGCGAGTGGCGGGAACGTCCCCGTCGGGAAGCCGAAGCCTGGACCCCGGTAGTGGAATGCCATGTCGCAAACAGCAATTTGGTAGTGAAGGCAGACCTGCCCGGCATCGATCCCAAAGAAGTGACGATTTCGGCGTTAGGGAATCAGTTAACGATCGAGGGCGAACGCAAGCGGGACAAGAAGGGGAAGGAGAAAGAGTACCTCTACGACGAGATGCCCTACGGGAAGTTCTCCCGCACGCTGGCGCTGCCCGAAGGCGTAGACGCTGACAAGGTGAAGGCTGACTACAAGAATGGGGTGTTGGCAATCACAGTGCCGGCGCCCAAACAGTTAATCAGCAAGAAGATCCCGATCGAAGTGCAGAAATGAGCATCTCAGAAGGTGCGCGTTCGTTACGAAAGAGAACTGGCTGTTCAGAAAATACGCGACGCGACGTCACGTGATCATCATCGACGGAGCGCAAAAGTCAGGGAGTGGGACCATCGTCCGCTACGCGGTAGCCTTGGCAGCTTTGCTAGGTCAGCCTCTTCATTTGTTCAATGCCCGCGCCAAGCGTGACAAGCCCGGCCTCCGGCCACAGCACCTCAGCTCGGTGCTGGCCTGTGCTCAACTGTGTGGGGCCACCACGGAAGGCGCGAGTGTGGGCTGCCGCGAATTCACCTTCGTGCCGGGTCGACGAATCACCGGCGGCTCTTTTGCCTGGGACATTGGTACGGCAGGCTCTGCGGCCATGCTGGCGTTGAGTGTCTTGCCTGTGGCCTGCTTCGCTGACGGGCCGGTTACGGCCCGTATCACTGGTGGCGTGTTTCAGGACTTTGCTCCTTCCCCGTACCATATGCAGCATGTCCTGGCGCCGTTGCTCAAACGGCTGGGAGTCAGTGTGGAACTCGAGGTGGTCCGGGCCGGTTACGTGCCCCAAGGAGCCGGGGTTATAGAACTGCGTGTGAAACCGGTGCAGCATACTCTCACTGCCTTCACTCTGGCGGAGCAGGGCACTGCCCGCCAGGTGTTCGGGATTGCCTTCGCCAGTCATCTTGACGAGCGCCACGTCAGTGAGCGCATGGCCCACGTATGTGAACAACGCCTGGCAGAAGTCGGGCTCCCTTGCCAGATTGACCGGGTGTCTGACACGGCTGCTTTGCATGCGGGAGCGAGCCTGGCGGTGTGGGCGGAGACTACTACCGGCTGTTTCTTGGGAGCTGACCGCGCTGGTGCCCTACGGCGCAGTTCCGAGGCAATTGGCCGGTTCGTGGCGGCCACGTTGCTGGAGGATCTGGCTACGGGTGCAACCGTGGACCGACACGTCGCCGACCAACTCGTCCTGTTTGCCGCTCTTGCTGACGGTACCTCTCGCTACGTGGTGCCACGACAGACCGATCATTTGGACAGCAATCTGTGGTTGGTTGCGCAGTTTGGAGCACGGGGAGAATGCCGAGATCAGCAGGTGGTAATTGAGGGTTTGGGATTCCGGAGGGCGAAGTGAACATGTATGAACATCGTCTTCGTCGGTGATGTGATGCTTGGCCGGCTGGTGAATGCGGCCCTCAAAGTCGAACCTCCAGAGTACCCCTGGGGCGACACGTTACCGATCCTCAGCCGCGGTGACGTGCGCCTATGTAATCTCGAGTGCGTGATCTCTGATCGTGGGATGCCGTGGAGTCGCACGCCAAAAGTGTTTCACTTCCGCTCCGATGCGAAAAATATGGCGGTGCTGCAGCGCGCGCAAATCGCTATGGTCTCTTTAGCCAATAATCATGCCCTGGACTTTGACTACGACGCCATGCTCGACATGCTCCGCCTCCTGGACCAAGCAGGTATTAACCATGCTGGTGCCGGCAGGCAGGTCTCGGAGGCGTCGCGCGTTGCTCTTGCCGACGTTCATGGAACGCGCATCGGGTTGGTGGCGTTTACCGATAATGAACCGGAGTGGGCGGCCACCGATCGGTCTCCGGGCCTTTTCTATGTTCCCATCAATGTGGCAGACCGACGAGCAAAGCGACTCTTTGACATCGTCAGAAGGGCTAAAGGCAAGGTCGACCTCCTCATCGTCTCAGCCCATTGGGGACCCAACTGGGGATACACCCCGCCAGCCAATCACCGCCCTTTTGCCAAAGCGCTCATTGATGCGGGGGCTGATCTCATTTTTGGTCATTCTGGGCATGTGTTTCGCGGGATTGAACTCTACCAGCGCCGACCGATTGTGTACTGTACCGGGAATTTCATTGACGACTATGCGGTCGATGAGATCGAGCGCAACGATCAGTCGTTTATCTTTGTGGCAGAAACCGAGAAGAACCAGATTCGCGCTCTCAAGCTGTACCCCACCGTCATTCGCAATTGTCAGGCCCGCTTAGCCAGCAGCTCCGAGCGGGAAGACATTGTCCAAAAGATGCAGCACCTGTGTGCGCAGTTGCACACGAAGGCTTCCTGGCAAAAAAACGACGCTCTGACGGTAGAAATAGGCTAGCCGGTAGCGACACGATTCTGCTATCCGGAGTAATCACTCGCCCTCCCGGAGAAAGACCCATGCAGCCGTCACGAACAATTGCGTACTTTTCCATGGAAGTCGGGTTAGAGGCAGGGATACCGACGTATAGCGGCGGTCTGGGTATCCTGGCGGGAGACACCATTCGCGCCGCAGCCGACCTCACAGTGCCCATGGTCGCGGTCACCCTTCTGTATCGCAAAGGGTACTTCTATCAGCGGCTCGCTACGACCGGAGAACAGAGTGAGGAACCGGTAGAATGGGCAGTCGATGACTTTTTGCAAGAGCAGCCCCAGAGAGTTTCTGTGACGATTGAGGGCCGCACTGTGCAACTGCGCTGCTGGAGGTACGACGTCACCGGCGTGAACGGCTTCATCGTCCCAGTGTACTTCTTGGACACCGACCTCTTGGAGAACGCGGAGGGGGATCGGACACTGACCCATGTTCTGTACGGAGGAGAGCAGCGTTATCGGCTGTGTCAGGAGGTGGTCCTCGGCATTGGTGGAGTCAGAATGCTCCGTGCGCTTGGATATGATGGTATCGAGCGTTTTCATATGAACGAAGGGCATGCCAGCCTGCTCACGCTAGAGCTGCTGGAGGAAAAGGCACGGGCAGCGAACCGGACAACACTCACCCACGATGATATCGAGGCAGTCAGGCGGCAATGCCTCTTCACGACGCATACCCTGGTTCCTGCCGGGCACGATCAGTTTCCTCTCGATCTTGTGGATCAGGTACTCGGGCGCCGGGAGCTGTTTGTTGACCAGCACGACGTCTTCTGTTGC